>NZ_JBFSUX010000077.1:0-20281 GCF_041467595.1 Vibrio sp. 10N.247.311.13
CCGATCCACTGTTGTCAGCGGGAGCTATTGTTGACAAAAGAGGGAGTCCATGTAGCCCAATTAAGGGGTGAACAACGCCTACACCCAAACCTAAAGCATTGTGCCATAAACACTAAAACTGAAGTAGAAACAAAAATGCCAAGCGTTGTGAATCCCTCTTAAATTGCTTGTTAGCAGTGTTCTAACGTCTTACTGCTGTTACTGTCACTTCAATAAGTACGTCACCTTCTAACGCAACACCTAGGCACGCTCGTTGAGGCCAGTGTTCTGGATTTTCACCCAACCACTCGCACCAAACTTTATCCATTTTAGGTTTATCTGGCATATTGGCGATAAACACCTGCGCACTTACTATTTGAGTTTTATTAGAACCTAATTCTTCAAGGTTTTTGTCTATCGTTTCTAGAGTCAGTTTAGTTTGACCAACTATATCCAGAGAAGTGTCTGATGATGTTGCTACTGTCCAAACCAAGTCTTTATATGCTGAGGACTTATTTCGACCTTGATAGGCACCCCGCTTCCTTTCAATCACTTTGTTCTCCTTGAACTGCTAACATTTTAATATCGTGCAGGCACGAATTCACACTTTCAGCATATCCGAAATTCATTGCTTAACCAACTGAAAAATAAGCACATAATACAGTATAAATCCGATTTTCAGGTGCAAACCGTGCAAACACACATAGCTTCCTATTCAAGGCACGTTATCACTGAAGAACTTCCATTTAGTTACCGACTATTCAATAGCTTAGAAACACTTAAACAACGTATTCGTGCGTAGCTGTGATTGAAGATCAGTCTCTAGTGGTCTAGTGGGTTAGAAATTTGGGGACAAAGTTAGAACTCTAGGCATGAGGAAAAGTAAGGCAAGTTCCTGAGTTTGAAACAGAGTTCACCCCCTCTCTGGCTCACTTTGGGGCAAAAGCTTGTTGTAATAAAAGTCACGAAAATAAAAGTCACGAAAACACCCCATGCTCTAAACGGCCGATCAAATTGAGTACAGCCTTGGTATCTTCGGCTGTCGAAAGCATATCAATTGGTCGTTTGTTGCCAAGCCCTCGAGCTGGGTGCTTGAGCCAGTGATTAGCAGCGTCTTCACTACCAAACAGTGCTAACGCAGTCTGGAATACTTTATCAAAATTCTTTTGGGTTTCTTTATTCACCTTAAACTCCGCCTAAATTTATGTGATAAGTCTTATACACCATACCTACATTAGGAAAAGTTGGTCAAATAATGATTAGCTAACTTATAGATAGTAATGAGCTCAACAAAAATGGGGCATTTTTGAGCTAGCAGCATTTACTAGCTCTTTCAGGTTAAGGGTAATCCAAACTGAAGTGTGGAATTAACGAGCCTCTAAGCCGCACTACCCAGAGTCAAAACGCTGAATTTTTATTGACTTAAACGACTTGGTAAAACAATAGGCCTACTCAAGAAGCCAAAAATGCCGATATTACCCGCTGTTTAAAAGCTCCGAGCCGAAGCTCATCAAACGCGCCAAATGCGACATCAATATTCTCAGTATTCCTTGTCGTGCTATTCCATACCAACTTAGAGCTAAGTCCTCCTCTCTCTTCTAGCAACCCCTTTTCGCTCAGACGGTTGCGCTTAGTATCTTGCTCGGCTTCTGCAAACTTTTCCCATTTTGCATATATACATGACTCAGGAATATCTTGTTCGATCCTTTCTGCATAGTCAATCAAGCTTTGTTCAGCAAAAGTGAATAGCCACGCTTGTTGATTTGTCGCGCCGTTCACACGAAGAATTCGCCCGAGCACCTGTCTGAAGTACAATTCGGTTTTGACTGAACTCATGTGACAACACACTTGAAGGCGCGTAATATCGGTCCCCTCACTAATCATTCCAACGCTAACAATCCATTGAGTATCGCTTCGTCTATAACGTTCAATCTCTGCTAAAGGCTCTTCATGCCGGTAGGTCACTATTGAGACCGATTGAGCATACTTTTCAGAAAGTACCTTTTTAATTGTTTGTGCGTGCTGAACTGATGCAGCAACAATTAACCCTCCAGCTGTCGGGGATCGAGAACGGATTTCTGCAAGCTTTTTGCAACCCAACCCAAGTAAGTACTCAATTGCATCTTCATTATGAATGATGCTTTGATATGAGGCCTTAGTCTGCTTAATCATTTCCAATATTGAAGAAAAAGACTCCACCTTCTCATCGTTTGTCACGGTCAAATGTTCATTATCAACCAAAACAATCTTAGGGGGTCTGCAAACCTTATCGCCGATTGCTTGCTTCAACGTGTATTGATAATCAACCAAAAGTATCCCGTCAGGATCGCTGTACTGCCCCAATACTATCGGCAAAGAGTCTGAACGCCACGGAGTCCCTGAAAGAGCAAGGGTATACGTTGCGAGTCCTTGAACCTTTGCAAGGACTTGTTGCCCCCAAACATTCGCATTTTCAATATCTGTACCAGAGCAATGGTGTATCTCATCAAAGACCACAAAAACTCGATGATTCCTTAGCGTCAACCAAAACTCCTCATTTAGAAATTGAATCGACTGATAAGTGAGAGATCGCCCAATAGAACCTAATCCACCATTAAAGGTACAATTAAGAATCTGTGAAAAGGTTTTCTTTATTCCGCTTGAAACCGTTAAAGAGGGTGAGAAACACAATATAAGGTCGATCTTGTCCTCTTGCAGCAACCTTGAAGCGACCGTCGCAGCCAGTACCGTTTTTCCAGCACCTGGAGTTGCTTGGCAGAAGAAGTGCTGCTGGTTTGAGCTGTATTTCTGTAATGCGTTCTCTGAGCATTCTGCCTGCCATTGCCTTAGCACGACTGGTTGTCCTCACAAAGTGTTTTGAGAACACTGGTAAGTACATTCACTCTTCCTAACAATTGCGCTGAATGCTCTCTTGCTTGCTCAAGAAGTGGAAGCAACCTCGGCTCGAGCTCAGGAAAGCGCCTACAGAGAGATTGATACTCATTAATCTCCCCAAAAACAATCTCTAGTTCACCTTTGTACTGATTGCGTTCGAGCCTTAATACCGAGTAATCAGACGAGGTGGAAAAAGTAACCTTAGTGTTGTCTGGGTCAGTATCGATTTGAAGACCTTTAAATAAGTCTGTTTGAAAGTATCGTTTCTGCTGCCCCGTCCCTTCAACTCGAAGGCAATTGTTCTTCACTAAACGAAGGAGCTGTCGATAAACCTTACGACGAGCATCATCCAGATCAACATAGGAGTCATAAATCGAAACAAATGCATCTCTTAGCTCAACAACTAAAAAACCATCCATCTCTTTTTCAATCAATAGGTTGTGCATTTCATCACTGATTTTCAAAGAACGCTTCATGTATCGCATATACCACTAAAATACTAAGGATTGCTTAGTATACAGAAATCAGTAAAACTAAGAAAATCTTAGTTACCGTGAGATCAGAGACATGAAACTCAAGTGCCATTCGAAAACCCAATTCCAGTGCGGCTCAAAGAAGTCCGCAAAAAAGCAAACCTCTCTCAAAAAGCATTGGGAGTACGTATAGGTATGGATGAAAGCTCTGCTAGCCCTAGAATGAATCAATACGAGAAGGGTAAACACACCCCAGACTTACAAACCTTAAAGCTATTAGCCGATGAACTAGGTGTACCTTTAAGTTACTTTTTCTGTGAAGATGCAAGCGCCGCAGAACTAGCATGTATTGTTTCTCAAATGACAGAGAGTGAGAGGAAAGAATTAATTTCATCATTGCTAACCAAAAGTAAACGTGAAGTCTAGTTGCACTATCCAGACTTAGATTTGGTCTGTGGCCTGACTAAATAGGTACTATTTAGGCTCTTTTACTGTTTCTATTGGCAGAATTCAAAGGCGTAATTACCAAGTACGTCCACACAGTATGTCCACTCCCAAGCAAGGATCTGGACAGAAATGTGTTTACGCCCATGCGCTCATAAAAACTACTCTAGCCCCTAAGGCTTGTGTCGTCTCTAGAGTATTTCTACCTTTTATTGCTAGATTAGATATACATTTACCTTCTGTAGGTCGAAACGTTTATTTAGGGACATCCTGACTAGGCTAGCCATCATGTGTCCTCTTTTGGCCAAAGTCCTTTCAATATGTCGCCAGTGTTAGGGCGACACTCGAAATGGTTCTGTGTATGCGCCAGCAAGTTTGCTAAATCATGAGCATTACCGCAGACGTCGTCATACGCACGATAGATCTCTACCATCTGAGCAACCATTGTAGCCATAGCTTCAGAGTCACTGCCAGTCTCGAGCTTAGCAGAGAGCAATTCGACTTTGGCTTCTAATCGTTTGATTTTTTCGGCCTGCTTTCGGATCAACTTATCCTTATCGGTTTCAATTCTCTGCTGTTTTTGCTGATCCTTCAGAATTTTGATTCTCGCATGCAGTTCAGGATAATGGCGTAAATTGGCTGTAGTAGTTCCTGCACGTTTAGCAACTGCGTTAGGATTTATCTTCACTCCCTCTTGAATCATCCTATCTAGAGCTGCATAAAGTTTCTCCCTCGTGGACTGACTCATACTCCAACCTCCCCAAATGGTTGATTTTTACCAGTTTCAACATGTTCTATAATCATCCTTGCCGCTTTAAGTGTTGCGTGCCATGACTTAGCTTGTAACTGGTAGGGAGCCTGTTGCTCAAGTGTAGCTTTTTCAAAAATACTCAATTTGTTTAATGCGTAGCTTTCCATCGCTTTCCAATGCGGTAGGTGACGCTCACTAACGATGTAGTTACCGCACAAAACACAACCAGTCGGAACAGCCGCATTTTTGATCTTGCAGTCCTCGCCGCCTGTGCATAGACCATGTGGTAAGCCCCTAACCCCATTAAGGTGCTTAACTAAGAAGGCAGTGTACTGCTCCACATCTTTGAAATGCAGTGTCTTTTTTATGGTGGATGCGGAATTGTCATCATTAATTATATCGATATTAGTAACACTGATTTGAAGTGCTTCAGCAGCCTTAACCCAGCGCTGACCACCACCGCCTGACAGGCGGCGAACTTGAGCCTTAGCCACCAATTCGGTTGCCAATTTCTCGGTTACCTGAGCATCGAATCCCTCAATAACATCCAGAAGTTCTTCTATGGTTTCATATCCACGGTGTGAATACACCATAGACATCGATGAGGATAAGTGCTTAAACTGATACTTAATATCATCAAGGTCACCAAGTCGGTTAGCGATAATAAACCAAGCGAAGGTGTGTCTAAACTGGTGCGGAGTGATATTGAACTTGTCGCCTGACCTATATGTAGTGCGACGACTCCTCCCCCCCATTCCCTGATAGTTACAACTCATCATATTAAGTTGTTGAATATCGCGATCTGACAGTTCAAAGCGGTATTCATTTAAGTTGAACCTACCGTCTTTACCTGGAGAGTTCGACCGTGTATTTAATTTACATTTATCAGTAAAACTTATTGAACGCTGGCTAGGTATTGTGCCAAACAGTTTGTCTTGTTTTATTCCATCCTCTAAGTAGTAGATGAGCTCTTGCGTCATCTCATCTCTATGGTGTTCAAGAATCACCTGCGCTCGTTTATGTAGGGACTTGTTGAAACGAGACAGTAAGCTAATTGCGCGGTATGCATCTGCATTACTAACCCAGTTTAGGGTCATCCGGCCTGGAGAAGTCTTAGACAGTACTGACCGGATATAGAAACGGTCATCACGAGATTTCGCGGCATTGTTTTTCAATGCTGCCACTTCCTGATTTCGCATACCCGAGAATGTTAGTACTTGTACATAAACTTCAACCCGGAGACATTTAAACGTCTCATACAGGCGTTTGAGATCGCCTTTAAAGTCATTATCATAATTGGGATTGGACGACACATAACGGCGAACAATATCGTTTGAATTTTTTGCTAGTTTTTCTGCGAACTTCGGCCTCCCTTCTATTAGTTTATTGATCAGGCGTTCGTTAGCGTCCTCCCACTCGGGAAGTAGCCTTTCAGCCTCGTCAATTCGATCTTTGGACTGTTGGATCACCTTCTTAAGTATCCCAGTAGGGATCACTGGGTGTGAGCTACTGTAATCCTTAATTTCAATACTTGGGATGGCATCAATAGCTTCATAAAAGGTGGCTGCCGTATCATCGCTGAACAAACTATAACGATGAATAACTGGCAAACTATCCTGAATCGTTTTACGTGATGATGCGGTTCCCTGCAAATCCATACCGTTCTCAGTATTGCTTGCCATTAGAAAGTTATCTAACAAGTTTCTCTGTATAATGGGGTGGACTTGGTCAAACTGCCGAAAAGAAATGTAGTTTCTCTCGCTGAGAAACAGGGCAAGCTTTTTGATCGGCGCAAGCATACTTCGCGTCGTTGACCACCTAAAGCCATAGTCACCCTCAATATAACCAATCTTATGATAAAGAAGCGCAAGAGACTTAAGTTCATAGTCAAATAGGGGCAAACCCGTAAACGATATTTGACCGTCTAAGCGTCCCATTCCTTTGAATTCGTTGTCACCAAAGCTGACATTTTTTATCAGATTTAGCTGACCACGCTCCGTGCGCCACAAAACGCACTCATCTAGTCGTTGGTATTGATCTAAACACAGTTCCTTCAGCTTCAATTGCCCTGCGGGGTCAATCAGATGCAACTGGTCTATAAGATATGTAATGTCCACATGCTTTCCTTTTTATTGCATGCCACTTGTCGTACTAGCTAACATCCAATCTGAGTGGATACCATGCTCTTCCATGTAGAACTCTGCTGTTTTACGACAGTTCGGATTTATAGCATCCATATCGGCTAATACCTCATCTACTCGCTGCATTAGCAGGCGGGTATACTCTTTTTGTAGCCCCGTGTTCAATGACTCACCGATACTCGCCTCCATGTCAGCAATAACAAAATTACGATATGACAGAAGCCGGTAAGCATGCTCAGCATCCGCGATTCCGCGATAATGTTCACACCACAGGCAGGCATTGAAGTCGGCACAACGTTCGCTATCCTCCATGCCAAGTGCCTTGAATAGCGCATGGTTTGCTTTGTTGTAAGCTTGAGCTTGTACATCATTGCCTAGCGAGGCGCATTTACCATTCGGTACTTGCTGCCAATATTCTTCTGTTTCTGTGATTATTTTGATTTTCTCAATAATGGGCCGACCATGGAAATAATCTCCCATGATTGAAATGGCATTTGATAACGTTTCCTCACTGGCCTTTCCATCGTATCTAAAGTAATGCTTCTTGAATACTTCCCAAGTATGGTTCGACGCTGCCTTGTATTTTCTTACGTCCTTACCTACTTGGCGATAGATGAAATTTAGCCCCCCTTTTCGAATCCTGGTAGGCGTAAATAGGATAGGGCAATTATTCGCCGACAGCAGATCATTAATGCCTTTTTTAAAGCTGCCCTCCGTTAAGCGTTTTGTCCGACCGTTGGAGTGCAGTCCATCATTGAATATCATCAGCGACGTTTTGAAAGGGTGTGTATCTGACAAGTTAACCCTGATGCTTGCAGATAGGTCATTCATTATGAATTGAAGGTCTCTGATCACCGACAACACCTCTTTACCAACCTTGATATCATCAGTAAATAACGCGTCGGCTCTGATGTCAGTGTCAAAGCGATTCCATTGGGTGTCGTAGTTAGCACGAGGCTTGAACAGCCGAACAAGGTAAGAGCGCTTACCGGCGAACTCAACCTCGAAGAGGTCCCCCACCTCCAAGTTTAAAACAGGCGTAAGATTCCAGTTAGTTTTCAGAATGATGCGCGCCACTCTCAGCCAAAGTTGATGCAGACGCGGCAGATCGTCTTTCGCCAACAGCAATTCAATGTGAAAAGCCAGTTGTGCTACTTCCTCTAGAATATAATAGTCATCTGTATCTTTCTTATCATTCAACAAGTTGGCGCGACCCGCATCAATTGGGAAAGAGTCTACCCAAGTAAAACCATGCATCGCAGAAAACTCTTTGAGTACCCTTTGACTAGTGTGAGCAGTCTCTGAACTGATATCGCCCGACTTGAAACGTTGCTGTATTCGCTCCAAGCATTTCTTCATGATCCTATGATGATGAAGCGAGAGTGCTCGCACCCCCTTTTTTGCTAAGCTATTTTTTTCCCTCGTCGTGAACAACCCATCACAGAATTCAAAGATGGGTTTCAAAACTCGGAAGAAGCTATATACCGATACATTAGCTCGAGCGTCATGTGCCATAGAGCCTAGCATTCTATCTTTAGCCTTAACTATATCGCAGCTAAGAGCCGGATAATTCTCATGTATATACTGGATCGAGTAATAGCGAAAATCATGAGGATCACCTTCATGGGGAAACTCAAGAAAATACGGATAATAGCGCTCCACTTTAATTCTATGACCTACCAGAAATGACAGCAGCCCCGTAAGGGCGATATAAGAGTTCTGTAAACTGGTTCCAGCCATTGTCGGCTTAATGGACAATTTTTTCTCAATGTTGGTATTTTTCTTTTTTAACGATTGTGACATTTCATATAACCATCGAAGTAACTTACCTTCATTTTCCAAGAACGCTAAGGCTCCCTTGTCATAAATCAGTCGACGGTCGTCAGTGTCAAGCTGGTCTTGAAGTTGATTGATCCATCGACCTACGCTGGGAAAGTTGCTCACAAACTCTTTCGGCGATTTTCCAATTAAAGCATCCTCATGACTTTCAGCTACCTTTAATAAATATTCTTGGGCTTGCTGAACCATTTTAGGAGAAATTAAATAGACCGCCTGCAGGTTTCTCTTAATACCATCGTACTCAATAGGGAAGGATTTCACTGTGGCCGGAATGGCTTTTTCGTTGGGGCCTAGAATGCTCGGGTCACACTCTCGCAACAACACCAATAACGCAAGTTTGTCCTGTCTTGTAAGGCAGGCGTTAAGTGCCTGGAGACAATTTTCAGCATCCGAGGCGATGTATCTGAGGCCTTCTGCCTGTAACCCCTCCTTGATTTGGTTGTCTTGAGCGGCAGCAACCAACCCAGAGACTGCTGGTTGAGTTTTTAGTATGGCCCGTTCAGGCATTGCGCTTGCTGCTACATAGCGCATGATTAAAGCTTGGCACTCTAATATCAGCTCAGTGGAAATTTGGTAAAGTGCCGCTAGTGTGTAAGTGTGTGCCTTGTTCTGATCTGGTAATCTAATAGAACTTGGAGATATCAGGTCTGGAGGATTATTCTTGAACGACCTCAACAAATATAAAATAGCTTTTGATAACTCTGAAACACCCTTATTCCCCTTAACTCCCTCCTTGTGTATAAAGACCACTTCAGCGCATTTCTCAATCTTCATCCAATAGTCACGATCTGACAATAACACTTGGAACCCCTGTAGCAGAAGAGGGGCTGCATCATCACCCAGTTTAGTTACTAAATTAGATAGATTTTCCGCGAACACCTTTAAATATTTGATTGTAACTTGGTATGTCCATCCACTTTCACGCCCGAGAGATCGCTGCACAACCAGGTATGCGTCATTTGCGATCTTTATGGACACCGCGTTTATCACATCAAGCTGCTGTTTGCAGATAGGACTACACTGTGGAAACATCGGTATGTTGACGTCAATGTTAGACGTGTTTTTTTGCATTGGCGTCCTCATATAACCAGTTCTTTTGTTTCTTCGCAAAGCAATGCCTGTAATGGTTGGTAAATTTCAGTCACCCAAGGCGAAGCAACATTACTGAACGAGCAATCCGTTTTAGCGAAATCAATGTAACGTTGTGAAGTCTCAAAGTTAGAGTGTCCTAGTTCGCGAGTTAACGTGACCTTGATAAATTGATCCGAGTACCCGGCTTCAAGCATATAACTGGCTAGGTATGTAGCAAACGTCGCTCTAAGATCATGGAACGAACGCTTTAGGACAGGCCGCCCTTTCTCTTTTTCCTCAGCTCGAACAATGGAAATCATGTTGCTGACACTACGTTTTGTTGTTCGACAACCCATATTGTTGATGAACAAAGGCAGTTTGCTATCAAGCCCTTGTTTTATCTCGTATTTCATACGGCGGCTTGCGTATTCATCGCTATTAACGAAAGCCCAAAGTTTCCCCATCAACTCTCGGGACAGGGTGAAACGGCGTTCCTTATTTCCTTTTGATGACAGGATGGTAATCTTGAACTGTTTGTTCGAAGCGACGTCAGGGTTCTGAAGGTCTTCGTAGTTTAGTTGAACTATATCCATGGTCCTAAGACCACAGCGGTAACCCAGTTCGGTCCAAAGTGCGTAGTTATCTTTTTTTAACGTATCGCTACTGATCAGTGAATTAAGCTCATTGAGCGAGTAAGGTTGTAGCCCATCTTCTGGCGATGATTGTTTCTGTATGATCTTTCTCGGGAGCGCCAAGTTGGTTGTGAACACGGGAATTCCACCTTTTGGGGTGGGCCCATTACCCATACCAAACAGCAAGCTAGCCAAGTTAGACCCGCAATTACTGGTCTTATAGCCACGCTTTCGGATAGTTTTGGTTATATGCTTGAATGGAATTGATTTGATTCTATGGTTTTTCCATGCCCATTCATAAAATGTTTTAACTATCTGAATACGGTTGCTCGCATAATGGTAGGAAAGTTGACCTGACTCTACATGGTTCATTAAGTCTTCACGAAATCGCCATACGGGCAACAACTCTAAACTTGACAAACGATCATTCAAAGGTTCGGACAGAGACTCAGCCCAATCAACATCGTTGTCGATGAGCCAGCGCAGGAACACTGCCAGATGCTTTGCTGAAACCTCTACAGTGGCAATGTCGACGCGAGAAGCTCGGGCTGAGGCTCTGGTGGTTTCTGATTCAGCCAAATGACTACGACCTTTTGTATTGTTCCTCTTAATGGAATACTGACCGATATATCGATGAATTAAGAAAAGGTTCATCTCCAACACATCTGACACCCGAGACGGTGAAACAAGCACCGGGAACTTATCCACGAACTCATCCCTTGCATACCTCACTGTCCGCAACTTGATATGGGGCGCAATTGTGGTCATCTGGTATTCACCACTGTCATCCACAACGAACTCTGGGTGACCCCCAACATTGACCCGAGTTGGTACCACTTTGACCAATGCTTGTAACTTTGCGTCTTTATTTGGTGTCATCGGTTTCTCCTAGTTGCTGTCTGTTGGTTTTTCCGTGGTCAACAATGATGCGTTAACGCCGCCTATTTACATGATTTGGACATGGGTATAATTTTTAATAATAGTAATAAATGAAGGTTTATCCTAATTAGTTACGTGAAGGTAGGCGGCAGTGATGTTATCAACGGCACTATGTCGGCTGGTGACTTAGCGGCGTTTGTGTTCTACGCAATTATGGTTGCTTCATCGTTAGGTACGATTTCTGAAGTGATGGGTGAACTGCAACGCGCGGCAGGTGCGACCGAGCGATTAATCGAGATCCTACAAGTTGAAAGCCATATTGTTGCGCCAGTTGCGAATCCAACTTCGCTTGCTAACGTAACGCCAGAAGTTGCATTTGATGATGTGACCTTCTGTTATCCATCAAGACCGGACCAACCCGCAACAAGCAACCTCACGCTTACTGCCCATGAAGGCAAAGTGTTGGCACTGGTTGGCCCGTCTGGCGCAGGTAAAACTACCCTGTTCGAACTGCTGCAACGTTTCTACGACCCACAAGTGGGTAAGGTCACCTTAGGCGGTGTTGAACTGAATCAGTTTGATCCTAACGAGCTAAGAAAGCAGATGGCATTGGTACCGCAACAACCTGCTCTGTTCAGTAACGATGTGTTCCATAACATTCGCTACGGCAACCCGCAGGCAACAGACGAGCAAGTGATCGAAGCGGCGAAGAAAGCGCACGCACACGAGTTCATTCAAAACCTACCTGATGGCTACAACAGCTTTCTTGGTGAACGTGGTGTAAGGCTTTCTGGTGGGCAGAGACAACGTATTGCTATCGCACGTGCCATCTTGAAAGATCCAAATATTCTATTGTTGGATGAAGCAACCAGCGCACTAGACAGTGAAAGTGAGCATCACGTACAACAAGCGTTAGAAGAGTTAATGCGTGGCAGAACGACGATCATTATCGCCCATCGATTATCAACAATTAAACACGCCGACCAAATTGCGGTGCTCGATAAAGGACAACTAGTAGACATCGGCGACCACCAGTCTCTCATCAATAGCTGCGAATTGTACCAACGCTTGGTTGAGCTGCAATTCAAACACCTTAGTGCCTAACTATTGAGTGGATGTGCAACTAAGTCACTGACATTGTGTGGTTTCAAGCTTCAAAAACTTAAATCACGCGTGTTGCAGTTTTGTTAATTTAGCGGTAGGGTTTTTATTCCAATAACAACTTATTCCGATGAAGGATAAGTAAATAACGTTAATTACACAGATAACAATAAGAGAGTTCGCATGGAAGCACTATTATCTGACTACCCGGTAGTAACAGAAATCCCTGTCGCTTGGGGAGAAATGGACGCACTCAATCACGTTAACAACGCTGTATATTTTCGCTATTTCGAAACCGCTCGCTTAGATTTTTTCAAGCACGTCGAGCTGATGGAAGAGATGGCGATTACCAAAGTTGGTCCTGTTCTTGGTGACACTTACTGTAAGTATTTCCTCCCAGTCACGTATCCAGATACCTTGATGGTCGGCTCACGTGTTACCGATATTCAAGATGACCGATTCACCATGGAATACGCGATTGTCAGTAAGGCTCAACAGAAACTGACGACCGTTGGCACTGCGACTATCGTGATGTTTGATTTTGCTTCGAACCAGAAAGCCTTGCTCTCGCTGCGCTTAACCAATGAAATCGAAAAGATGAACACGTTGAAAAGCCCATGCTTCAAACAAGAAGCCGTGACAGAATAACGTATTCGTTGGTTGAGAAAGATTCAGAAAGTTTCAGACATTAAAAAGGCCACTCGATTGAGTGGCCTTTTGTTTATTGGTTCAGAGTGCTAATAAGCGGTTGAGCGTTATAAGCCTTGAACGCTCTTTGCGTTAGAAGCTATAAGCCTTACAGCCCATAGACATTGAACCCTATAAACCTTGTACGCTATAGACCTTGCACGTACTGAGCATTAGTTCGAACTTCAACCATCTGCTCTAGGTTCTGTTGTGAACCTTCAACGCCGTTCAGTAGCGCTTCGAAATGCTTGATAAGCTCAACTTTGTCTTTCACTTCTTTAGAACCTGCACCGATGTTGGTTAGGTCAATGAAGAACTCGTCGAACAGACCAGAGAAGTCAGTTACTGCGTCGTGGTTCAAGAACTGCTCGTGGTTGTAAATGCTTGGGTAGCCACCCTTCTGTTTATCAACCGCAAAAGAGATGCCTTTCACGTTGGTAATCGTGGTCGCTTTCTCACACTTCAACATACAACCTGCTTCGATGCTTGGCTTGTTACAACCCACGGTTCTTTGGAAGAAACACTGACGGCTGGTCATCATCAAGATTGGGTGGTAAATGCTGTAGAACAGTTTGAAGTTCTCTGGGCGACGAATATGACGAATCTGACCTTTGTTGATCTCGTTCGAAATGAATGCGCCTGCACAGTTCAGCTCTTCTTTCAGAGTAACCAGTGCGTGAGAGTTGGTCGTGTTCATGAACGGGCCTGCAACCCACTCAATACCCATCTCGTAAGCTTTGTAAGCAATACCCGTGTTGTTGGTTACGATGCGAGCTGGCTTGATCTCTTCAAGAATACGAACCGCTTCGTCGTAATCTTTACCGATCAATACCGCTGGGAACCAAGGAATCAAACGTGGGTTTGCTGCCAAGATGTCGATGTACTTGTTACAACGCTTCTTGAAGCTTTCTGGAAGTTTGAAGTAAACATCCGCGTCAGTCACGTCACACAGGTGTAAGTCTTCTACATCGGCGATAAGCATCGACATAGTCGGCTTCTCGTTCACTTTAGGGTGCTGAGGCAGTGCTGGCACTTCAACGTGCTTAATCACTTCCACAGAGCCGTTCAGAATGAAGTCGATCTCGTCTTTTAGGTCTGAAACTTCTTTTAGAGGAATCAACAAGCCTGCATCCACTTCACTGAAGTCGTGGCTTTCTAGCGTGTGAACTGCACTCTTCACGTTTTTGAAGCGCTTCTCAAGTAGCTCTTGAGTAATCGCCTTCTCTTCAACCGCTTTCAATAGCGATTTAGATTGAAGAGTAAAGTTCTCTTTTGGCGTGTTCACAGTCACCGTAAATGGTTGACCCTCTTTTGCGCTGAACGACAGTGCTACTGGTGTCTTACGAATATCAAGGAACTCGATCTTGTCACGCATTTCGTTACCAAGAACGTCTTTCGCTTGGTGAAGTTCGTTGGTCACTTCTTGAATTTGTACTACTGAGATTTCGTTGTTCTGCTCCGTCGCTTTCTCAACAGCGTAGTTCATGCTGTTGTCGCGCGGGTTATCGATGAACATGTCTTTCGTTAGGTTGCCCTTTAGGAAAGAGTTGGTGAAATCACGGTTGAATACTTTGTGCAGGTTCGAATCGTCTTCTATCAACAAACCACTTTCCACAAAGCTATCAATCTGTTTACGCCATGTGTCTACCACGGTGTAAACGTAGTGTGCGCCTTTAATGCGGCCTTCTACTTTCAGTGAGTCGACTTTCGCGTCAACCAATTCAGGTAGGTCGTAGTATGCTGAGTTATCTTTCAGGTTGAGTGGGAACTTGTTGCCCGCGTTGGTGATTTCGTATTCATCACGACACGCTTGGCTACAACGACCACGGTTACCTGAGTTACCCACACTTACTGAGCTTGAGTAACATTGACCAGAGAATGCGATACACAGAGCGCCGTGTACGAACACTTCGGTTAATACGTCGTGATCGTGTGCTACTTCCGTCAGCATCTTGATTTCAGGCAAGTTCAACTCACGAGATAAGTTAACGCGCGTTGCGCCAATCTTAGACAAGAATTTAATCTGGCCTTCGTTGTGCGTTGTTAACTGAGTCGATGCGTGAACGTCTAACGATGGGAAATGCTTCTTCACTAGGTTGAACAAACCTAAGTCTTGAACAATGATGCCGTCCACTTTGGTGTTCACAAGCTGGTTCAGCAGTTTGGTGATGCTCTTAGTCTCGTGCTCCAGTAGCACAACGTTAAGAGTCAGGAACACTTCACAGCCGTATTCATGAGCAAGGCGAATCACACCATTCAATTCGTCTAACGACAGGTTAGAGGCTCTGTTACGAGCGTTGAATGTGTCTAAACCACAATAAACTGCATTAGCACCCGCTACGATGGCGGCTTTTATCGCTTCTACATCGCCACCTGGGGCTAATAACTCAATTTTTCTGCTCATTTTTGAAGTCGCTCACTTACTTATAATTTTTAAGCCGCGTATTCTACCCACATCACGATCTCTTTACCACCGTACAACACTTTTCAAACTAAATGACCTCAATAATGCCGAACGAATCCGATCTACCTATCCTTTATTCTTTACGCCGTTGCCCTTATGCAATGCGCGGACGAATGGGCATCGCACTATCACAGCAAAAAGTGTTACTTCGAGAAATCGTTACCAAAGACAAGCCTAGCGAACTATTGGCCAGTTCGCCAAAAGGAACAGTGCCTGTATTGGTGTTACCCAATGGACAAGTCATTGAACAGAGCTTAGATGTGATGAACTGGTCACTTCAACAAAACGATCCTCAAAATCTTCTGCGTTCAAGCAATCCAACGCTTAGCGAACAAGTTCAGCAGCTCATTAAAACCAACGATGAAGAATTTATTGGTCACTTAGAAAGGTATCGTGCATCGGTTCGTTACCGAAACATCGATGTTGAACAACGCCGACAAGCCTGCGAAACCTTCATTAAGCAGTTAGAAGTGCGACTTACCGATCAGCCCTACTTTTTTGGAGAAAGCCCAAGCTTGGCCGATTTTGCGGTGATGCCTTTCGTCAGTCAGTTTGTGCGAGTCGAAAAGAAGTGGTTTGTGAAATCGGAATATCAAAACGTAGGACGTTGGTTAAGAGCGCACCTTGAAAGTAAGCTCTACACCCAAGTCATGAAGCAATACCCTTTGTGGAATGAAACCAAGCAAGATTGTCTTTTTGGATAACTTAAGAGAATTTTGGGTGACTTAAGGGTATCTAGGGTGATCTAGGGGAATTCTGGAATAGATAATTCCTAGGTATTAAAGTAGTTACGTGACACTGTATCTTCTTTGTAAAGAACAGATATTCAAAGGCTTAACTGGGATTCCGTTGTCTCTTTACCGGTAACTACTGTCTCTTAACTGGCAAACACAGTCTAAGCTAAGCCTTTTGTTCATTTTAACCTGATCACTGAATCGCTATCGAAATCTCGACTTCAGTTTCACCTTTGTATAGTTCAAAATCTGTCGTGTAAGTTCTCACATGTGGGCAGTCAGCAGCGCTGAAATACGCCCACACTTCACCCCATAGGTCGATCACAGCTTGTGGTAATTCACCTTCAGCAGAAAACGTTAAGTATTTACCTGCTTGTATTTCGGTTTCTACAAGCGTATCAACATTCTGATCCGTAAGTGCATTAGTACACGCGATAACATCAAATTCGCCCGTAAAGTCAGACTCGTAGTTAGTGTAAACGCCATACACTTTTGAATCCGGTGTTAATTTCGGAAATGCTTGGTCAAAAAAGCCCTGCCACAATTGCCCTATCTTGGCTCTTGCTGGGTCCATCTCATCGGTATTGGTGGTTCTTACTGAAAAACCATACGCCTTTACGGCTTCTATCGTTTCAACTTTCATTCGTTCTATTCCTAAGCCAATTGACGATCTAACTGTATTGAATCCAATGTTTTATAAGATAACGATGCTAATCTTGTATCTCTTTATGGCCACATTTTTCACAGACAAGGTGACGAGAAAACTCATCCATTGACGCGACAAACGGGCCAAGGAACCAACCTTTTATCATGCCTGCCCAAAACTCACTTCGCTTTTGGTTAGGTTTGTCTGCAAACGCACTCGTCTTTCTGACCAACACAACAACATGTTGTGTCTCTTCTCTGCACGCGGTGCAATAGCATTGTTCTATGGTTCTATTCATTTGAAAGCCTATGACGTTTTGAATGAAACATGCTGAAAGTGAGGGTTGTCGACACAGACATCCAATGTCGCTATTTGAGTTAATACGACAAGTTGTTGCTCGCCTTGAGTACTGACTTTAATGCACTCTTCACGGCTGTCATTGCGCTGGGTATCTAACCCGACACATTCCATCTGCTCGCCAGATTTCAGCGTTAATTTGATTGGGTATCGGTGCATACACACAATCTCAATATAATCGTAATCGTTGCAACTAACCATAATACCCTTCCAATTCATCCACTACGCTAATGCGACATGCCATACTATTCAATATCTTTACAATCAATAAGTTACTCATATCACAATCGCATTGCCATAATCAGATTATTGAGTAATTTGTTAAATTTAATCTCGTTCTCACCATTCACATTTCATCTGTGAACGACAATTTAAGGCTTCAAGAATCCTTTCCAATAATGGTACAAACCACCAATGTCTGAAGAACACATTAGCGACATTGCGCCTTTGATTTGTTCTTCGCTCCATTCCCACCATTTCATTTCTAGCAACTGAGCGATTTCAGTCTCATTGAAACGATAACGGATATGGCGTGCTGGGTTTGAACCGACAATCGAGTATGGCGCGACATCTTTAGTCACAACCGCTCGACTTGCGATGATGGCTCCGTCACCAACCTTAACACCACTCATGATCATGGCTTCTGTACCAATCCACACATCGTTACCAATCACGGTATCACCAGAGCGTTCAAAGCCGTCTATCGCACCTTCAAACTTCTCATCGTCTTGATAGAAAAACGGGAAGGTACTCACCCACTGGTTTTGGTGGCCTTGGTTGCCCGCCATCATAAACACGGCGCCAGAACCAATCGAGCAGTAGCTGCCAATGATCAGCTTATCGATGTCGGCTCTATCCGGTAATAGGTAACGCGCACAGTCATCAAAGCTGTGGTTATGGTAGTAACCCGAGTAATAGCTGTGCTCGCCCACGATGATGTTCGGGTTGGTCACTTGTTCTTTGAGTGACTTTCCAACAAACGGGCTTTCAAAATAGTTTTTCATGGTTGTACTCTTAGTTTCGTTCTTTTAGTTAGGTACTTTTGTTGCGTGTCTATGGTTTTAACTTGTTTATCTGAGTGTAAAGGCCAACGTGCCCTATCGACCGCCCGCAATATCAATAAATGAGCCGGTTACATAAGAAGCTTCGTCTGACAGTAACCACGCGATAGAGTTAGCGACCTCTTCTGGCGTGCCACCTCGTTGTAATGGTAACTGCGAAGCTAGTCTGTCTACGCGATCAGGCTCTCCGCCGTCTGCGTGCATTTCAGTGTAGATACAACCTGGCCTTACACCATTCACTCGGATATTGCGTGAAGCCAATTCAAGCGATAAGCCTTTGGTCAGTGAATCCATCGCACCTTTGGATGCTGCGTAATCCACATACTCAAACGGTGCACCTGTGCGAGAAGCGGCAGACGATACATTCACAATCGAACCCGCGCCATCAGCTTGTTTGATAAAGGCTTTACTGCACAGAAAGCAGCTTGATACGTTGGACTTCATCACCTTTTCAAAGCGATCCAATTCAATATCAACCAATGGTGACTGGGTAAACAAGATCCCGGCATTATTGACCAAATGAGTCACTGGGCCTAGCTTGTTACGAGCAATCTCAAACAAAGATTTCACATCCGATTCAACAGACACATCCGCCCGCACGCTTATCGCGGTTCCGCCTTGTTCGCGAATCTCGTTCACTAGATCTTCAGCTCGCGACTCATTGTGTATAAAGTTAACGCATACGGCATAGCCTTTACTGGCCAATAATTTAGACGTCGCTGCGCCAATACCTCGGCTCCCGCCTGTTACAATCACTACCTTGCTCAATGAAACCTCCTAATGCACTTGTTTGTTATAACCTGGGTTTTCGTTACAAACTGATCGTATCGATACAAACTAATTTTTCGATACAACCTGAACCCACTGCGATCGCCAAGCCGGCGCTTCGAATGGGTCTGGCCAAAACTCAGTTTGCTTTTGAATTAAACCGTCAACCACCGTGTGAAAGGTGATCACTCGGCCTTTCAACACACTGTCAGTGACCGAAACGTCCGTGACTACCGTATCACCTTCACAGACAATCGAATTGAGCGTGAATTCCCAAACACCATTGGCTGGGTATTCAGTATTGATTGCAGTGAAGTTGTCGCGCCCTAACGTCAATTCAGACGACTGCGGCCAATAGCCTTCAAAATCTGCGGTTAGCCATTCACCTGCCTTTGCAAAATCATTACTGCGCATTGCATCCCAAAATCCCAATACCACTTGTTTTGGTGTCATTATTCTTCCTTAAAGTCATTCAGGTGTGGTGATTTTTAAATGTCTGCTTCGTTATGCGTACTTGCTAATGATCGTTAAAAGATCATCGACACTATTAGCAATGTAATCGGGCTTGGTTTGCCAATTTTCAGGTTTCGATCGGCTATAACCTGCTGCAACGGCAATCACTTTTGCGTTTTTACCCAGCGCGGCTTCAATATTGCGAGCAAACTGTGTGTCCGCTTCATGGTCACCGATGTACATCAAACAAAGCTCGTTAGTCGGATCGGCGCCAAATATGTTCTCGACACATTTCACACCACCAAATGGATGGGGTTTTTGGTTACCGTTCGAGACATCGTCATAGCCCACGACCGATTTAAACAAATCACCAATGCCATAACTGTCGAGCACACCACGAATATTCAATTGAGAGTTTTGAGAGCAGATCCCATGTGGAAGATGAGCAAACTGATTAACCACGGTTTCCATTCCTTCAAACAAGGCAACGGCTGTTTGGTTTTTCTCTTGATGCTCTGCCCACATCCCACCAGCGATCAACATTTCGTCATGGGATAAGCCGTAATAGTCGACATAGCCCCGTGGTTGGCTTCATGATAAAGCGCTTCGCTAAGCAAATATTTAGGTAAGTTATCACCTGACAAGTGTGGCGCGACTAAAGAGATAATGTCTTTTGTGATTGCGATATTCTTTGGAACGGAATTGACTATGGTTCCATCGTAATCCCACAGGATGGCATCTAACTTCATGGTGTATCTCGTTGTTTAAATTGACGATTTCAATTTATCACTTGAAGCCCTGTTGAGGGAAACCTTATTGTCTTGAATTTGAAAATTAATCCAACCCGAACAAAGCTAGAGCGCAAACCGTTACTAGGGCGTGTTGATCTTTCGTGAGTGTTTTTTGAACAGCATGGTAAAGAGTTAT
>NZ_JBFSUX010000078.1:0-20273 GCF_041467595.1 Vibrio sp. 10N.247.311.13
ATTATCTGCTAACTGCAGGATCGTTCAAGTCTTCTTAAACGATCGGCATTAGCTCACAATGAGCGGCGTTTTTATAGGTGCAAGAAACTAACTCATTTATTAACTAGCTTGGTTTTTTAGTGTCTGAAAACCAAAATAAATACGCATGAACGTGGTTAGCCAACAAGCTGCACCAAAGGTGTAAGCGATAACCGCAAAGTGTTGAGGCCAAATACAAAACGCGATGAAACAAGCGATGGTTTCAGTGCCTTCGGTTAGCCCTGACATGTAGTACAGAGACTTATGCTTATAGACTGGGTTTTCAATGCCTCGCTTGCCTGCCATAACCGCAAACGCTAAAAAGCTGCTGCCTGTGCCGATAAAAGAGAAGATCAAAAATGCACCGGCAATGGCGTTGTGTTCTGGGTTGGCAATGACAAATCCAAAAGGGATCAGCGAGTAGAATAGGAAATCTAGGCTGATATCGAGGAAACCGCCCGCATCACTAATGCCTTGGATTCGAGCCAAGGCTCCATCAAGCCCATCACATACTCTATTAAACACAATGAAGCCTAACGCCCACTCATATTGTTGAAATGCCAACGCTGGAAACGCTAAACACCCAATCAGAAATCCGAATAACGTGGTTTGATTGGCCGTGATACCCAATTGGTTTACTAACTTAGCAGACTGATTTAATGGCCACTTAATGACCTTAATGGAGTACTTATCCAGCATGGTTACTTCTCCATGGCCAAGACAGTACTTCTGCCCCTTGAGGTACATCGGCTTCGTCGTGCGTGACCATTAATGTAGGGATATTCGCTTTGGTCAGCTGTTCGAAGACCCAATCGCGAAATTGTGCTCTGAGCTCTTGGTCTAACTTACTGAACGGTTCGTCAAGCAGGGCGAGTTTAGGCTTGGCTAACAACATACGAGTCAAGCTTATTCTTGCGCGTTGACCGCCGGATATTTGATCCGGGAAAGATTCAGCTAAGTGAGTTAGCTCTATGTCTTTTAGTGCAGCCATTGCTTGTTTTTGGCGAGCGGAACCTTTAACAGAGTTCGGTAACGAAAAGGCCAAGTTTTCCCATACTTTGAGGTGCGGAAACAACAAGTCATCTTGAAACAAAATACCGACTTCACGCTGATGTGATGGAAGCTCGTCGAGCTGAATATTGTTCAACACAACGGTGCCAGAGTACGAAAAATCTTCACTTAAGTGACCAGCAATCGCATCCAGTAAGGTCGACTTTCCGCAGCCACTCGGCCCCATCAAAGCCAGTATTTGGCCAGATTCTAATGTGACGTTTAGCGCTGAGAACAGCGAATCTCCATCGGTTTTACGGATGGCGAGGTCGTTGAGGTACAGACTCATTACTTAGGAAACCTTTAAAAGTAAGGCGGCGATATCTCAGTTGAAGTCGGCTGACTAATATCGCTAAAGAGAAAAAGAACAGAGGCAATAGGGCCTGCCAAATGGCATAGATTGCTGTCACCCTGCGGTCGAAACCACTGGTAAGTGCAACGGCTTCTGTGGTGATCGTGCTAATACGGCCTGCGCCGAGCATTAATGTTGGAAGGTATTGGGCCAAACTCACGCTGATCCCGACCGCCCAAGCAAAGGCAATCGCAGGAAGCAAGATTGGTAGTTTGATCGAATACCAACTCTGAAATGGCGATTTACCTAGGCTCAGCGAGGCTTTAATCAACCCATCATTGAAGCTTTTCCACGGGCCATCCAAAGACAGGTACACAAACGGGAAAGCAAAGAAAACATGCGCCCAAATCACCCAGAACTCATAGGCACTACTGCCGATGTAGAGGGTCGTGACTTGCATACCAAACAACACTGAAAGCTGTGGTATTAGCATTGGAATAGCGATAATGAAGCCCGGAACTTGCCACTTGTATTTGATTCTGTATTCGTGAGCAACCAGCGCAAGCAACAAAGCGATTGAAGCAGCAATCAGACCAATCCATAAGCTTTGACCAACGGTGCTCATGATGCCTTCCCACTCGAACTCCCAGAAGCGCGTGCTGTAGCTGCTCGGCAGTAAATCAGGGAAGCGCCAACGCTGAGCAACGCTCCAAATTACCATTAAAGGAATGATCAGCAGTGAAAGGCTAGCAAGGACAGTGAATACCGTTTTCCCCGGAAGGTTTGCCCCTGTTCTTCCGGAATACTGCCAAGTTCGAAAGTACTTAAGAACCGCCCATTCAACTAAACGCGCCAAGGCGATGATCAACGAAGCTAAACCAAACAAAACGATGGCACCAGCAGCAGCTCGCGGAAGTAGGTTAAGATCCGGATCGTTGAACCATTGCCATACCAAAACGGCAAAGGTCGGCGGGTTGGTTGGGCCTATGATCAAAGCAATATCGACAACCGAGACACTGTAAGCGAGTACCGCCAGCATTGGGAAACGAAGCTTGGTAAACCATTGTGGGAAAATACATTTCCACCAGATCTGAGCGCGGCTGTAACCGAGCGATGCACTGACCTTGGTGATACGCTCTACATCAATTTGCTGAAGTATCGAAATGCTCATCAGCAATAAGAAGGGGACTTCTTTGAGTGCGAGCATAATAATTAAGCCGAACGCGTATGGGTCTTTCACCAATAACGCCAATTCAGAGCTGGTAGCCGATTCGCCGAGCAAGTGATGTACCGCTCTTGCGCCAAGCCCCGTTGGACTAAACAGAAAAGCAAAGCCGATAGCGAAAGCTACATGTGGAATGGCAAGCATTGGCGATAGCGTAAACTCAATCTTTCTCCAAAACTTGTTTCCCCAAGAGGCTTGAAGAATACAAAAGGTCAGGAAGCAGGCTATATAGCTGCTTGCAATTGCTGAACCTAGGCTTAAGCCAATAGAGTGCCAAGCCCCTTCCCATTGAAAGACTTGGCTAAAACCGTTGAGTGTCGGCTCCTCTAAACCAAGGGGCGGGATGAAACTCAGTGACGAAGCCACGACTCCCGCTACCCCAGGAATGGTCGGGATAATGCATACAGCTATAACAACAAAATATAGAGCGCGTAGCATGAAGACTAGTTACCGTATCGCTTAAGCCACTCTTTCTCGAGCGCGTTTTGCCAGCTAGGGTGTGGTTCATCAACCGATTTAAATTGCTGGGTGTTTTTAGCGCTGCCAGTGAGGTACTTGCTGCTCAGAACCGAAGGATCGCCCCAAACATTGAGGTCCCCCTTGCGAGACTGTGCTTCAGGGCTCAGTAAGAAGTTAATGGTCACTTGAGCACCCGCGGTTGCATTGGCGTTCCAAGGAATCGCAAGGAAGTGAATGTTAGATAGAGCGCCGCTTTCTAGAGCATAAGCCTTAGTGGTTTCGGCTAAGCGACCACTGGCTTGTGCTGAATAAACAGAGTTTGGATTAAACGTAATCGCGAGATCGATCTGTCCGTCATCCAGAAGTTGGATGCTTTCCGATGTGCCTGCTGGGAATTGTTTGCCACCGCGCCAAGCCACTTTATGGAATTTATCTAAGTAAGCCCACAGTGGTGCCGTCACTTCTTGGAAGTTGTCTTCTGAAACCGGCTGAGCCAGTGCAGGGTTATTGTTTGTTAGTTCAATCAATAGAGACTTAATGAAGCTCGTGCCATGAAATTCTGGTGGGTGAGGGTAGCTTAAGCGATTTGGGAAAGCTTGAGCGTAGCTCAACATCTCTGAAAACGATTGTGGCGGGTTGTGTAGTGTCTCTTGATCGTGAATGAACACAAGTTGTCCCACGCCCCACGGTGCTTCCAAGCCTTCTGTCGGCTCTGAGAAATCAACATCAATCGGCAGAGACTTATCGACATACTGCCAATTTGGAAGTGACTCTGTAAATGGCCCAAACAATAGCGCGTTGTCTTTCATCGAGCGGAAGTTCTCGCCATTAATCCAGACGATATCGACGCTGCCTTCACTGTTCTTTCCTGCTGCTTTTTCAGCAAGCAGTCGAGTGGTGGTTTCCGCAATATCGGTCACTTTCACATGCTTTAACGTGACACCGTAGTCACTTTGTAATTTCTTGCCTGCCCACTGTAGGTAACGATTGATCTCTTGGCTTCCGCCCCAAGCGTGAAAGTAGACAGTTTCTCCCTCTGCCTGCTGTTCTATTTGGTTCCAGCTGTCGGTGGATGTTGCTTCATCAGCATAAATGGTTGCGCTGTATGCAACGGTTGCCATGATTCCTAACGTACTTACTATCTTGTTCATAAACTTTTCCATTTGGTAGTGAACGGGCAAGAGCATTGTATTTTCGAACTCCCTAGTGCGTATTGACCCTTCGTGGTTAACGAAAGATCAACATGCCCTAATAGTTATTCTATCTGTTTCTGAAATAAATTCTAATTCAACAGTAAATTCAATCAATTACTTGAGAATAAGCAGGGAGTTCGCGGTCGAGTTTTGTTCGATACGTAATCATCTCGAAAACTCGACAGACTCTAGGCTTTTGCCATCCTAGCAACAGACCGCTGAACCGTTGAATTTATTGCATCTAAATGAGAGATTTTTGAGGTTTATTGGAGGTTGGTACGAAAAGTCGGCGATGAGCGTCAATTTTGAAGAAGTAGTGAGGGCAAGCTGACAATAAAAAAGGAGCCATCAGGCTCCTTTAATCAGTATTTGGTTTCGATGACGGATTAGTTTACCCAGTCACGAATTGTGTACGTTAGCGTGTGTACATCGTTTTTCAGTACTAGCGTATCGTTTGTTAGCGTTACGTCGCTCCACTCGCTTAGAGTAGCAGAAACCGATTGTTCGATTTCCATCGCAGAGCCGTGACACATTTTCATTGTCATGCCCATTTGCTTGATACGGAATTGACCGTCTTTCAGCTCGCCTTGACCGAAGAAGTTGTTACAACCAGCCATGCCGTTTGCAGTCATCTTTTCGCCGATCTCTAGACGAGGAGCTGCTTGGTCTTCGCTTTTCACAATGTCCTTGCCATCAATTTGCGCAAGTTCCCAATTATGGTGCTGTAGATCGGTTGGTGTTACTTGCATCGCGTTGTCACCTGTTGTTGTGCATGCTGCTAGCATCATAGGTAAAGCGGCTACTGCTAGTAATTTTTTTGAACTAAACTTCATATTATAAGGCTCCAAAGGAAAGAACGAAGTTACCGGATAAGTGTAACTTGATGGGTTCAAAGTATAGTTTACAAAACACTATATGTGTCAGTATAAGGTCATAGTTTAGTATGGATTTCACGAGCCAGGCGACAAATTAATCGCTTATTTTTGAGAGAGTAAGCGTAATTTTGAATGTGTAAGGAGGCATGGTGGAGCAGTTAGAGTTTTTCCAAGTTCCAAGCCCTTGCGTTGGGGTTTGTTCAAGCGATGACAAAGGCTATTGCAACGGTTGTATGCGCAAGAGAGAAGAGCGCTTTAATTGGATGTCGATGACACCGTCAGAACAATTGCACGTGATAAAGCTGTGTCGTCAGCGCTATAGAAGAAAAATAATGAATCAAAAAAACTTGATTGGTAAGCAGGTCGATGAAGAGGGAAATACCAGTCCCCAAAGAGATCTTTTTGGCTAAAGAGGAAGTATTTAGATTTTATTTAACTCCGAAGTAACTATTACTTTACATAATGGTTGGGGTGTAATATTAAAGTAGGTACCTTTGTACCTGAAGGAGTGGTGTCGGTATGAATAAAAAGAACGTAAAAATCAAAAAAGAGCCAGTCAAAGCACTTGACCGAAAACCGATCGGGGCAAAAGATGACCCTGAAGAGACTCCGCGTGATTGGCATTCGATGTCAGAAGAAGAACGAATGGAAATCCTTTCTCACCTCTCAGACATGCCTTTCCAATAACACCACTGGTTCTTCAGAGCCTTTCTTAAAGCTCAGTTTTCAGAAACAAAAATGTGATTAAACAAACATGTGATTCGCTTTCGTTACACCACGATGGTACGTGCAAAATGTATCATCGGCCTCGGTGGTTTTACTGTGAATCTTAATGTTTGTGATCACTTCTACCGCCCCTGCATCGTAGCAAGCTTGTTCTGCTTTTTTAACGATATCGAGTAATTGGTTGAGTTCACCTTTCATCGTAGTTTCCATCGCACCGACTTGGAAAGGCACATCGGCAGCTTTCACAACTTCAATGGCTTTATCAACCACTTCGAAGTTGTTGCCTTCTTTAACGCGAGGTATCACTTGGAAGGCAACCATCACTTCTTTTTCTCTTTTTAACTCAGACACTTTCTGCTTACTCTAGGATAGGGAATTGTTGCAGATGATAGGTTAATTCGGAGACGAATTCTACAGCGATTATGCTGGTTGGATTACTCTCTTTGTCCTACTTGTTACCCCAGTGGTCACTTACCCAACCACCTATGTGCTCATCAAAATGACTGCCACTGAACCTCTGGTTGCGTTCAACCGAAGTATCACAATCATCTTTATTATCTATTAGGGTTTGTATGTAGTTTGCCATCGGGTCATTGGAACGTTGACGATCTCGGCGAGTTGCCACTTCCTTAATCAGTTGTAATCGATATGTAGAGCTAGCACGTTTCATTTCAATGACCTCCTGTTGTAGACACTAATAGAAAAATCTAGTTGCTAGATATAGGGGCGTCAACGTGATTTAAGAGTATTTTTTTTGAGCAACCAAGAATCAATACGTTGGCATCATAATTCACAAAAGTGTCATTTAAGTTGGCAACTTTAGGGAAGTTTTTGGGTGTGAATTTGTATTTTGTTGCATATAAAAAAGCCCAGTACAAACTGAGCTGACCATTCTATTTCTGGTTACTTAGAGTTATTTCTGGTTACTTAGAGCTATTTGGTTTGCTTTTAAATTGCTTAATGCTTTTCTTTTTAGCTGTTCTTCGATTGGCCATTTTATCTTTAGGTGGACGCTTGCGAGCGGTCGTTTCAGATGCAGGTTTGTCGGTAACCGGGAAACCCTCTAATGGTTGCAGCACTAACGGCTTATTGGTCAAGGTGCGAATCGCATTGAGGTAGTCAGTTTCGCTGTGGCTAACCAGAGAGACCGCGCAGCCAGTACTTCCTGCTCTTGCTGTACGACCAACGCGGTGTACGTAAGTTGCTGAGTGAGAAGGTAATTCGAAGTTAATTACGACAGGTAATTGATCAATATGAATGCCTCTAGCCATCACGTCTGTCGCGATAAGCACACGAGTCTCGCCATTTTTGAAACTTTCTAATGCTTGCTCTCGTTCTTCTTGGCTCTTATTTCCATGTAACGCACTCACACTGATTTTGGCTTTATTCAATCGTTTGGTTAATGCATCGGCATTGTCTTTTGCGCCAATAAATACCAATACTTGCGGCCATGTGTGTTGATTGAGTAGTGCGATGAGCGCTTGAGCTTTACTGCCTTTGTTCACTAAATACAGGGTTTCTTCAATAGCCGCGACCACGCTGTTTTCTTGATGTGTCGTGACCTTAACTGGATTTGAAAGAAGCTCTTCAGCCTGACCTACTAATTCGGGCGGAAGTGTCGCAGAGAACAACAGTGACTGACGTTTGCTCGGTAGTGCTGAAGTAATCGCTTGAATATCTGGCCAAAATCCCATGTCGATCAGGCGGTCGGCTTCATCAAGAACCAATGATGAACACCGAGCTATATCCAGTTCATCACTTTTGATTAAAGCAAGTAGGCGGCCCGGTGTGGCGATGGCTAATTGTGGTTTAGTCGATAATTGTTGCTGTTGATCATCAGTATTTACGCCGCCCGTTAGCGTTACCAATTTGATATTGAGCGTTGTCGCGATCGGTTCTAAAGATTTGGTCACTTGAGATGCAAGTTCACGGGTTGGAACAATGATCAGTGCTTGCAGTTCATTCACATCTTGGTTGATGTTATTCAGTAAAGGTAAGCCGAACGCCAATGTTTTACCGCTGCCCGTTTGAGCCAATGCGAGTACGTCTTTCCCCGCAATAATGGTAGGAATTACCGCTTGCTGTATCTCTGTCGGCTTATTGAATTGAGATGAGAGCGCGGAGACGGTTTTTGCGTTAAGGGTTAGGCTATCAAATGACATAAATGAACCAAGTATCAAAAAGGAGGTGGAGTCTATCAGGGCTACAAATGTTAGAGAATCAGTTTTGTATGTTAGACGATAAACACATTCATTATACGCGCGAATTATGTCTGTTAGCTATACGCGATAATTAAGCGTTTATCATATTGTAATGGCACTGAATGGACGTACAATGTCCGCCCTAAAAATGTTCATGAAATGAGATCGAAATGAGTTGGGACAGTATCTGGCTGTTTATCGTTATCGTGTTTTTTATTGCCATTATCCCGGGCCCAAATGCGCTGTTGGTATTAAGCACAGCCTTAACTCAAAGGAAGCTGTTCGCATTTGTGAACGTGTTGGGCGTGTCATGTGGTTTCTTTTTTCATGCCTTTATCTCGGCTAACGGCATAAGCTTATTACTGTCGAACACTCCCATGGCCTTTGAAGGGCTAAAGTGGGCTGGGGTTTTGTATCTTGTCTGGCTTGGGTATAACCATTTTCGTGCGGCGCTGCGCGCTCAAGAGGGCGTGCTCTCTGTGGTCAGTGCATCGGGAAGTAAGCTTTATAAGCAATTTTTCAAAGGGCTTCTCACTAATCTACTGAATCCTAAAATTGTCCTGTTTTATCTTTCTATATTCCCTCAATTTGTTTCAACAGATGCGATTGTGACAGACAGTTTGATACTTGGTGCAATTCAAGCGTCAGTGGTGTCGATGTGGTTCTTAGTTGTGATCTTAATGGCGGATACCTTTAAGCGCTTGTTAGTTCAAAAGCGCACCTCGCAAATGATGAACATTGTGTGTGGGATTCTATTCGTGGGCTTCAGCATTCAGTTGGCATTGTTTCAGCTTTAGGGTGCGATGCGAAGAATTGGGTTTTTAGCTATTGGTTCAGTTCATTTCCGGCTTAGTTCTCGTTTCCATCTTAGTTTTCATTTCCGATTCAGTTCTCATTTTTTACTGAATGCTAAGCAATCAGTGTTTCTCTGTATAAATCTCTAAAGCATTAGCTCGGGAAGTCGATATAATTATTAGCTATCAATTTGGTGAATGTGTTTATTTGAGACCAATTGAAGCTACAGCCTATTGCTTGACCGAAATAACAGAGACAGGGAGTCACCAATGCGTGAAGATTCATTCACCCAGAAACGCAAATATTACCGCTTAAAGTACCCTCAAAAGGCTCGTCCGGTGATGCGAATTAAGGATGAGCTTTTTCATGTCAGCGAAGTTTCTGAAAAGGGTGTACGCCTGATGATGCGTAACATCATTCCGGTTTATCGTGGCTTTTCAATGGCCGGCACCTTGAGGTTGCATGACAACAACAGTATCGATATTAGCGGTGCTGTATTGCGACAAGAAGGTGACGAAGTGATCGTTCAGTTATCACAAGGTCCGAGCTTCAAAGATATGGTGTCTGAACAACGCCACATTAGGCAAAGATACCCAGTGTTTTTTGCTAGCCTCAGAGTGGCATAGAAAGCTTTTAAAGTTAGATTCACTCATCCAAGCCGATATTAAAAAGCCCAGCACTTTCACAAGTGCTGGGCTTTGTTCTATCTATAGCCCAGATTCTTATAAACCAAAGGCGATACAGGTAAAGCTAATGAGCTTAGTTCGCCTTATAGCTCGTCTACTGTAGCCCAAACTGCGGCTAGCATATCGTGACCAAACGCGACACTTCGTTCTGGAGACCAGCCGTAAAGTTCGTCAGCGTGACTGATGTGATCTTTAAATGGCATCTCGACGGTGTAAGTCAAACACTTGAATTGCTCACCAATCCAGTTTGTGCCAACTGTCATGTTTGCTTTGCCTGGTTCGTCTTTATCGTAACCAAATTCATCTTGGAACTCTGGCGTGATAGTGAGCAGTGCTTGCTTGAAGTGGCTCTCTAGCTTCGCGATGCGCTCGTTGTAAGAAGGCGTGCCTTCGCTGCCTGCTACAAAGTTATATGGAATCGCTTCATCGCCATGAATATCTAGGCACAGGTCAACGCCCGTTTCTAGCATACGCTCGCGAACAAGGAATACTTCTGGGCTGCGTTCCATAGAAGGTGATTGCCATTCGCGGTTCAGGTTTACGCCAATCGCGTTAGTACGCAGGTGACCGCGGATGCTGCCATCTGGGTTCATGTTTGGTACAACTCTGAACACAACGCTGTCTAGAAGAGAGCGACCAACCGTATCTGTTTCATCAAGTAGGCGTTGTAGCAGGCCTTCGATCAGCCATTCAGCCATCGTCTCGCCAGGGTGTTGGCGACCAATAACCCAGATGTTTTTCTTCTCTTCACTTGGCTCGCCGATGGTTAGCAAAGTGATGTCGTTGTTGTCTAGCGTCTGACCTAGAGTTTCAAGCTTACAAGCAGGGTGCGTTTGAGCATTGTGCAGAAGATCTTGGTGACGATCGTATGAGTACGGCGCGAAGTACGCGAAGTACATTGAATCGTGTTCAGGGATGATATCGAAGCTTAATGTATCGCCATCGAACTGAGATGGGATACGGAACCACTCTTCACGGTCATACGATGCAACCACATCGTAATCTTTCCAGCCTTCAGGGTAGGCAGATGTTGCCAATTGACCGATTTCAAAGTGGTGAGCTTGTTGAGCTTCACTTTCTAAGCGGAAGTGAAACCACTGAGAGATTTCAGTTTGGTAGTCTGCTGGGATAGTCAGTTGAATGTTTTGTGGTGAATCTGCAGAAACGACGTGAATGTTGCCGCTTTCGAAATTGCTGAAAATTTTCATTGTAGTTTTTATCTCGTAGTTGAGTTGCCGTAAGACTAGCACACTTTTTTTCGAGCAAACCACTAACTAAATCGTAATGAGATGTTATTTCAACTATCTACTTTTTAGTTCTCTACTTTGAGCAGTACTTCCTATCTATCGACGCTGACAAGTTGTACACCCACGACAGGCTGAACGTGTGTGGCGATCTAACTTGCTGCGTTGAACCTTACAATAAGCGTTTTTCAGCGCTCTTCGTCCAGAGAACCAATCATCGGGTTTTGACAGGATCAGATAACCATTAAAGCGTTTCATAAGCTCGACTCTATTTTGGTTGATGAACTTGCTATCAAACCCAATTTCGAAGTAATCAAGCGCTTGTTCAATCGAGGTGAAACTCGCCATTTTTTGTTGGAATTCTGTTTGGTTCATTGAGTGAGGAGTTTATGAAAAATAGATAGCCAATATTGTAATAGATTTACAATTTACTTCTTTGACTTAGAAAGCCGTTTTGTCTCGTTGATGTTGGATTAATCAATAATGAATATTTAACCGCTGCTTCTTATTTGGTGGGTGATTGTATCTGGTGGGGAATAATTTCGTGAAGTGACCTTGGGTTCTCATAAAGGTTCAATTTTTGTTCCTCAGAATGCGATTTATGATCCAAATCAAACTGATCTACCCCTAAAGTACTATTCTGATCTTAATTGTAACCAATTGTTGAAGATGATTAAGAATTATGACAATAAAAAAACGTTATATCGCACTAATAGCGGCGGTTGGTATAGGTATTGGCTGGTTAACCTTAGGGGGAACTGCAGCCGTTATGCACTATACATCGAGCACTGAGTTTTGTGTTTCTTGCCACACAATGGAAGCACCCCACAAAGAATACCAAGGTTCTGTACACTTCAGTAACGCAAAAGGCATTCGAGCTGAATGTGCCGATTGCCACATTCCAACTGATCCGATTGACTACGTGATCACCAAAGTAAGAGCGTCCAAAGACATCTACCACGAATTTATTTCAGGTAAGATAGACACGCCTGAGAAATATGAAGCACACCGTGAAGAGATGGCTGAGACAGTTTGGGCTCAATTCCGCGAGAATGACTCAGCGACTTGTCGCTCTTGTCACGAATTCGATGCAATGGAAGAGTTCGAGCAATCTCGTGATGCAGCAAAAATGCATGCTTATGGTCGTGAAAATAACCAAACGTGTATCGATTGTCACAAAGGCGTTGCACATTTTGCTCCTGAAGCTCAGCTAGATAGCAAAGCGTTCGATACCCTGATCGCATTTACGAAAAACACGCCAGCAGATGCGAAAGTGGTTTACCCAGTAACCGATATCGCAATGGGTGACTTCGGCAGTGTAAACCCAACAGCAGAACTGCAAGTGGTCAAGGCTGAAGGCGACAACCGTACTGTGACTTTGAATGCATTCCAAATGAAAGGTGCAGAGCAAGTGCTTTACTTCGGTGAAGGCCAACGTGCAATCGTTGCGACATTGACAGACAAAGGTCAAGAAGCACTGACTACTGGTGACTATAAAGCCGATGCTTACGGTAACGAGTGGCGTTCAGTTGCGCTAACGGGTGATATCACTTCTCCAGTTGTCGATAAACTAGACCCAATCTGGTCTTACGCAGAAGAGTTGGACAACGTTTACTGTGCAACGTGTCACGCGAAAATTCCTTCAAACCACTTCACTGTGAATGCTTGGGGACCTGTTGCGAAAAGTATGGGCGACCGTACAGACATTTCTGAGCAAAACCTTGAGCTGCTGACTAAGTACTTCCAAAACCACGCGAAAGACGTTGTTGGTCACTAAAGAGAATTAGAAGGATAAAATTATGACTAATATGACACGTCGTGGATTTATGAAAGGCACAGGTATTACAGCTGGTGCGTTGGCATTCACATCTTTGACGCCGATGAGCGCAATTGCTTCGGACAAACGTGGTTCTGGTGTTCTAACATCAGGTCGTATGGGACCAATGCTGTGTGAAGTGAAAGATGGCAAGTTAGTGTCGACGACGAATGCACTGGCACAAACGGTTCCAAATAGCCTGCAGACCACAGGCCCTGATCAAGTACACACCAAAGCGCGTGTTAAGTACCCTATGGTTCGTAAAGGCTACTTGGCTAACCCATCTGCACCTGAAGGTGTGCGTGGTAGTGATGAATTTGTTCGTATCTCTTGGGATGAAGTGTACAAATTGATTCACCAACAACACTCACGTATTCGTCAAGAGCACGGTGCGGAATCTGTATTCGCAGGCTCTTATGGCTGGCGTTCAAGTGGTGTTCTGCACAAAGCGCAAACGCTTCTACAACGTTATATGAGCATGGCTGGTGGTTACTCTGGTCACTTAGGTGATTACTCAACAGGTGCTGCGCAAGTTATCATGCCGCACGTTGTGGGTTCGATTGAGGTGTATGAACAGCAGACGACTTACCCAGTTATCCTTGAGCACAGTGATGTGGTGGTACTTTGGGGCCTAAACCCAATTAACACCTTGAAGATCGCTTGGAGCTCAACCGACTGTGCAGGTCTTGAGTTCTTCCACCAGTTGAAGAAGTCGGGCAAGACAGTGATTGCGATTGACCCAATGCGCTCTGAGACTATCGAGTTTTTTGGTGACAACGCAGAGTGGATTGCTCCTCACCCAATGACTGACGTAGCCATGATGATGGGTATCGCACACACGTTAGTGAAACAGGGCAAGCACGATAAAGAATTCTTGGGTAAATACACAACAGGTTACGACGTATTCGAAGCTTACTTGATGGGTAAGGAAGACGGCGTAGAAAAATCTGCTGAGTGGGCGTCTGAGATCTGTGGTGTGCCAGTGAAGCAGCTTGAGCTACTTGCGGATATCTTCAGTAAGAACCGTACTATGCTGATGTCTGGCTGGGGTATGCAGCGTCAACAATACGGTGAACAACGTCACTGGATGTTGGTTACGCTAGCGACAATGCTAGGTCAAGTTGGCTTGCCTGGTGGTGGTTTCGGTCTTTCTTACCACTACTCAAACGGTGGTAACCCTGCTCGTGATGCAGGCGTACTTCCTGCGATTTCAGCGTCACTTGGCGGTGGTTCTTCGGCGGGTAACGATTGGGCTGTTTCAGGATCTGTGAACGCATTCCCTGTAGCGCGTATTGTTGAAGCGCTAGAAAACCCGGGTTCAAGCTACCATCACAATGGTCACAACCTAACGTTCCCAGAGATCAAAATGATCTGGTGGGCAGGCGGTGCGAACTTTACTCACCACCAAGATACCAACCGCTTGATCAAAGCTTGGCAAAAGCCTGAGCTGATTGTTATCTCAGAACCTTACTGGACAGCAGCAGCTAAGCACGCGGATATTGTTCTGCCAATTACTACATCGTTTGAACGTAATGATATGACGATGACGGGTGACTACAGTAACCAACACTTAGTGCCAATGAAGAAAGTGGTTGAGCCACAAGGTGAAGCTCGTAACGATTTCGATGTATTTGCGGACATGTCTGAGTTACTTGCTCCGGGTGGTCGTGATGTGTACACCGAAGGCAAGACCGAGATGGAATGGCTGTATGGTTTCTACAAAACCGCACAGCAAGGTGGTCGTGGTCAGCGTATCGTAATGCCTAACTTCAGCAAGTTCTGGGAAGATAATCAGTTGATCGAGATGAAGTGGAACGAGAAGAACGCACAGTTTGTTCGTTACGCTGATTTTCGTGAGAACCCAATCATGAACCCACTAGGTACACCAAGTGGCAAGTTCGAGATATTCTCAAGAACCATTGAAGGTTACCAACTAGATGATTGCCCTGCACACCCAACTTGGTTAGAACCAACAGAGTACACAGGCAACGCTAAAGATGGCGAACTGCAACTGATGACAGCGCACGCCGCGCACCGTCTGCATAGCCAGTTCAACTACGCGAAGATCCGCGAAGAGTATGCGATTGCAGACCGTGAGCCGATTTCAATTCACCCTGAAGATGCGAAAGCTCGAGGCATTAAAACGGGTGACTTGGTTCGTGCACATAATGGTCGTGGACAAGTATTGGTGGGTGCATTAGTGACGGATGGCATCAAACAAGGCTCTGTATGTATCCATGAAGGCGGTTGGCCTGATTTAGATAAAGAGACAGGCCTATGTAAAAACGGTGGCTGTAACGTGCTTACGTTAGATATCCCGACTTCTCGTTTGGCGAATGGCTGTGCTGCAAACTCTGCGCTTGTGAAGATTGAAAAATACACAGGTCCAGTATTAGAACTCACGGCATTTGATCCACCTAAAAACGGCTAATCTTTAACAAGTAATAGCTAACTGAATGAAGCCAGCCTAATCGCTGGCTTTTTTTGATCCTTTTCTTGCGACGAAGACTATTACTCAGTGTCGGCTAGACAATCCATAATAATCAATGACATCTAAGCGAGAAATAAACTCATGAATCGAATCAATCCAAAGAAACTACTTCGCAGTAAATGGACGGCCGTTAGCCCAATAAAGAAAGAAAAACACTTCATGGTCACAGAGGTAGAGTTTGAAGAAGGGGAGGTCATTCGTTGTTTAATAGAAGCGGTGATGACCAAACGTGAGGAAGACATCAACTGGCGGGATCTCACCGACAAGGATCATTGGCTTCCCGGTTGGAAATAAGGATAGCAAGTAGGGAGCAGTCCTTATTTCTAATTACCCGCTGCTGCACGTCCTTGCCAGTATTTAAGGCCTTCTAAGACACCCTCAGCATGTGTTGCTCTACTCGTGTATACGTTGTCTCTATCCGATAGGTGAGCAACCTCTGGGTAATGGTTAGCAACCAGTATCGAGTTTACGCCTTCAATGGTGAGCATTGAGGTGTCGTTAGCTGAGTCACCTGCGACGCACACTTCTGCAACGCTCAAATCGTGTTGTTCGAGTAGGTGGTGAATCGCAGTCGCCTTGTTAACGCCTTTTGGTGTGATATCTAAGTACCAATCATGAGAGTAAGTCAGGTGAACATCTAATCCGTGGATCTCCAAACTAGATTCAATCAGTTCGTGTTGAGGCTCTGAAAGCTTTCCTTCAAAAGTGATCTTGTAATCGCCTTGATGGTTCTCTATCCGCTCACCCATAAAATCAAGGGGGGCGAGAGCCGTCTCTACCCTTGATTTGTTCCAAGAAGCTTCCAGTTGGTTATGCCAAACATGGTCTGGTTTTTGGGAATGAACATGATGAATTTTGGTGCCCACATCGCTAATAATACTGTGTGGCTTCGGGTAGTTATCCGATTCTAAACCCATTCGAATCGAAGGTAATGTTCTTCCTGTCGCGATGATAAAGCGAATATCAGGTTGTTCTGTGAGGTAATCAAATAGCTGGTTAACACCGTGAGATGAGCCTCCATCAAGCGTACCGTCAAAGTCACACACCAACATTTTTATCATTCGAATTCCTTGTCTTTTTCTCTATTTCGTCACGGGAAAATGCTTATTTATTTTATAAAGAATGGCTCAGCAATGAGCACTCTACAAGTTGAAGTTCAGCTTAGATAATCACCAATTGACAGTTTGCAGCAAGTATCACAGTTGGTGTGACGTATTAAAATTCTTGGTTGAAAAGGTTGATTTCAACTCGCTGACTTTAGCCGGTTGACCTTTGGTTTTTAGGTAGAGATTGAGAGTTGATCTTATATTTTTTATCGAGCGAACTTTCGCCTCGGAAACATCATGAAAGCTTAATAAATAGTTCGTATTCGAATTGTTTGTGCACGAACTAATTATGGCTTTTGTTGGTTCATTCAGCCTATTAATTACTCTAATGTAAAATTAATATTCAATAATCTACGACTACGTAATACATAATATTGGCCGTACGCTTATCTAATTTATCCCTTTTATTATCAGTAACTTGCTTTGTTTTTGCTTATTTTTTGGTCTTGTTGTTGCTGGTCTGGTTTCAGTCTGTTGCCTTGTTTTACCGAGCGAAGAACCTTGATTTACACGTGTCAATTACTTAGAGTGCTAATTGTTTTTCGGGTTTAAATAACCAATTTAAGTTTAAATAACTGAGAAAGGATTAGATTACATGGATCCCATACTGGAAGTTAAGGGACTGTACAAGGTGTTTGGTGAAGACACCGACCGTGCTTTTACAATGATTAATGAAGGCGCAAATAAAGATAAAGTTTTCGAAGAAACAGGGCTAACGATCGGCGTTAACGATGTTTCTCTTAGTATCCAAGAAGGCGAGATTTTCGTCATAATGGGACTGTCAGGATCTGGCAAATCAACCCTAGTACGCCTTCTTAACCGCTTGATCGAACCAACCAAAGGCAATGTGCTTCTTCGAGGCAAAGACATTGCCCACATCTCAGAAGATGAACTCCGCGAAGTTCGCCGCAACAACATCTCGATGGTTTTCCAAAATTTCGCTTTGATGCCGCATATGACGGTCATCGAGAATGCCGCATTTGGTCTAGAGCTTGCGGGTGTTGAAGTTGAGCAACGAAAGCAGTCAGCACTTGAAGCACTTGAACGTGTTGGCCTTGGCGCATATTCAGAATCTTACCCAGATGAACTATCTGGTGGTATGAAGCAGCGTGTTGGTTTGGCTCGTGCACTAGCATGTGACCCAGATATCTTGTTGATGGATGAAGCGTTCTCGGCGCTCGATCCTTTGATTCGTACAGAAATGCAAGATGAGCTTATTCGCCTTCAAAATGACGATAAACGAACCATTGTTTTTATCTCGCATGATTTGGATGAAGCGATGCGTATCGGTGACCGAATTGCGATTATGCAAAATGGCGAAGTGGTTCAAGTAGGTACTCCAGACGATATTCTTAGTAACCCAGCGAATGATTATGTCGAAGCTTTCTTCCGTGGTGTGAACGTAGCAAGCGTACTTACTGTGAAAGACATTGCGCGTAAGAAGCCAGCTGCGGTATTTAAAAAATCAGAACACGATGGCCCAGCGTCCGCTCTACAAATTTTGATGGATAACGACCGCGAGTACGGCATCGTAGTTGAGAAGAGCAGCCGTTACTCCGGCATTGTCTCTATCGACTCGCTTCGTAAAGCCCACAAAGAGAACAAATCACTCATCAGCGCACAGCTCGATGATGGACTAACGCTGAACCCTGATTTACCAATCAATGATGTGCTTGGCCTAGTTGGTGGTGTGCCTTACTCAGTGCCTGTTGTGGATGAGCAAGGTAATTACTTTGGCGTGGTGACTAAGTCACGACTGTTACAAACATTGGATAAGGGGTAGATCATGTCGTCTGAACAAACAAATAATGACCCATGGTCTCAATCGGCTCCTCCAGCTCAACCTGCAAGTGATCCTTGGGGTCAATCCGCTGATACCTCACCGTCAACGGATTGGTTAAGCAGCGAAACCGTTGAAACGACACCTTTTGATCCACTTAACCCTTTTGCAGAGGCTGTGCTGCCTGTTGACACTTGGGTTGAGTCTGGACTGAATTGGTTAGTTGAGCACGGACGCCCATTATTCCAGGCAATCCGTGTGCCTATCGATTTTATCCTAAGTTCATTTGAAACGGCGTTGGTGTCTACGCCAGCACCATTCATGTTGATCATCTTGTTTCTAGTGGCATGGCAGTTTTCAAACTTGAAGCTTGGCGTTGCAACGGCCGTATCTTTGACTTTCATTGGCTTGATTGGCGCTTGGTCTGAAGCAATGACCACATTGTCACTGGTCATGACATCCGTATTCTTCTGCCTATTGATTGGCTTACCCATGGGGATATGGCTCGCTCGAAGTAACACGGCGGCTAAATTCGTGCGCCCAATTTTGGATGCTATGCAAACCACACCAGCCTTCGTTTATTTAGTACCGATCGTCATGTTGTTTGGTATCGGTAACGTTCCGGGTGTCGTGGTGACCATCATATTCGCACTTCCTCCTGTTGTTCGTTTGACCATTTTGGGTATTCAGCAAGTTCCGGAAGAATTGATCGAAGCGGGTCACTCATTCGGTGCAAGCAAAAAGCAGATGCTTTACCGAATTCAACTGCCACTTGCATTGCCAACTATCATGGCGGGCGTGAACCAAACACTGATGTTGTCGTTATCGATGGTGGTTATCGCATCAATGATTGCGGTAGGTGGTTTAGGTCAAATGGTACTGAGAGGTATTGGCCGTTTGGATATGGGACTGGCCGCTGTTGGTGGTTTAGGCATCGTTATCTTAGCCATCTTATTAGACAGAATCACCCAAGTACTGGGTGTCAATGCTGGTAATACAAAATTACGCTGGTATCGCATGGGACCTGTTTCCCTTGTACTGAATGTACTTAATCGCGGTAACAAATCAGAACTTCAATTAAGGAAAAACACCAATGAATAATTCATGGAAGAGTAAACTCGCAGTAAGCATCGTTTCTACATTAGCGGTATCGACTAACGTGTGGGCAGCAAGCCTACCGGGTGATGGCGTATCAGTTCAGCCTGTTCAATCGTCTGTAGCGGAAGAGACATTCCAAACATTGATCGTTAACCGTGCTCTAGAAGAACTGGGTTATGACGTGAAATCAACTCAAGAAGTGGACTACAACGTAGGCTACACCTCGATTGCAAAGGGTGACGCAACGTTCCTAACGGTAGGTTGGTTCCCGCTTCATGCTGATAAATACACAATGGCAGGTGGTGATGAGAAATTCTACCGTGAAGGCCAATATGTAAGCGGCGCTGCTCAAGGTTACCTAATTGATAAGAAAACGGCTGAAAAGTACAACATCACCAACATTGGTCAATTAACTGATCCAAAAATCGCGAAGCTGTTTGATGCGGACGGTGATGGCAAAGCAGACCTAACAGGCTGTAACCCAGGTTGGGGTTGTGAGATGGTGATTGAACACCAACTTTCAGCGTTCAAACTGGACGATACGGTAACTCACAACCAAGGTAACTACGCTGCAATCATTGCAGATACAATTTCTCGTTACCAAAAGGGTGAATCAATCCTTTACTACACGTGGACACCTTACTGGGTAAGTGGCGTATTGGTGCCTAACGAAGATGTAGTTTGGTTAGAAGTTCCTTTCTCAGCACTTCCTGGCGAGCGTTCGAACGTGGATACGACGCTATCTAACGGCAAAAACTACGGCTTCGAAATGAACTCAATGCGCATTATTGCGAATAAAGAGTTTGCTAAGAACAACCCATCAGCAGCGAAGCTTTTTGAAATCATCAAACTTAACATCAATGATGTAAGCGCTCAGAACATGATGATGAGTAAAGGTAAGAACAGCTCTGCGGATATCGAAGCGCACGTAAACGGTTGGATCAAAGCGAACCAAAGCACGTTCGATGGTTGGATTACAGAAGCGAAGAAAGCAGCACTGTAACTTTGACTTGTATTTGTTCTGTCTTACCAGATACTTTGATTTGAAATGATGAGCGTGTTGAGTGATTGTGTAGAGTCACTCAATCACCTTCAAACCAAGTGAAAGGGCGACAAGAGTGAACATTATAAAGCCAGCAGTCCATTTGGATTGCTGGCTTTTTGTTTGTGCGCCGAGCATGGCGTTGATCTAGGAGGTGAAAGTCCTCTACGGGCTCA
>NZ_JBFSUX010000079.1:0-19413 GCF_041467595.1 Vibrio sp. 10N.247.311.13
TGTGGATTTAGCACTATTAGATCATATTTGTTAACAAAGTGCGATCCCGCCCTGCTATTAACCCCACATTCAAACACCATTACTTTCACATACGTTTTTACGTTTTAATTGCGCTATTTCATTTGGTGCATTCCACTATGAAGAGCAATCAACGGTAACCACTATTTGAAGTATTTAGCGGTTGTTATTGATCTTTTAGCTCGTAAAGTGATTGGTTGGTCGATGTCTTTATCACCCGCTCCTCGGTTAACAGGTAAAGCTCTTTCGATGGCTAATGAGTCACGTGGTAAGCCCAGAAGTGTCACGTTCCATAGCGATCAAGGTAGTCACTATACCAATCGTAAGTACCGCCAATTACTGTGGCGTTTTCAAGTCAAACAGAGTTTATCTCGCAAAGGAAGTTGCTGGGATAATGCGCCAATGGAGCGCTTCTTTAGAAGTGTAAAGACGGAATGGGTCCCAACGGTGGCCTAACGCACAATGAATCAGAACGATTATATTGGGAAAACTCTAAAACCGTGACCAATTTTAGTTGACCACTACAGTAAGAAAGAAGCAGATTAGTGAAAAAGAGGGATTAGCGCAGCTACCTGCGTTTTGAGTCTACGAACTTAGCCAGATCTTCCAGATGAACCACCAACTTTGCCTTTTGCCCTTCCCCCATAGCCACGACAGGAATGAGCAAACTTCCCGAAAGGTAATGACGCCTTGCAACTCTATAGGTAACTCCTAAGTACTCTTCACAAAGCTCTGAGAGCGGGATAAGGACCTTTCCATGTTGCTTTAGAAGCAAATCAAAAGTTGAGATTCTTTTCATAGCCTCGATCTCCAGTTATCTACTGGTTATACTATGAACAATGATTTGAAAAGTTTGGCAAAATAGCAGGACGTTTTTACGTGTTTCGACTTTGACTAGCAGATTTATGATATGAAAAGTTAACTATGGGCACTCAGTGGGCACAAACCAATAATTAAATATTTGTAATTCATTAGGTTAGTTAAAATTCGCTACTATCGAGCATTGGAGCGACAGACAATCTACATGAATGTGTCATGGTAAAGTACCCTGGTAGCGAGTCAAAAAAATATGCTGGAATACCCAGCAAAAGCAAGGTCGGCTATTGTAAATGCTATGCCCAGTTTGTGCTATATGAACTTTACCTCACATTTTTTATTTAAACCTATTCACCAAACCTCTAATTCAGCCTCACTAATCAGTTATGCCTTGAGTCACACTGTCATTTTGAGTTACCTTGTCTTATTCAAAGTCGTGGGTCACAATACGCTCTGTACCTGACTTTAATAGAAATCATTGGCTCCCAAAACGTAATAACCTAGAAATAAGGTTTGATTAGGGATGTCCGATTGAATGGTGAAAAATTTGGACCACACATTAATAGAGCAAGTTGAAGGGATATGCGCATCGCGAGGCGTTAGATTAACACCTCAAAGAAAGCGAGTGTTTGAGCTCATCCTCTCTAATAAAAAAGCCTCCAGTGCTTATGAATTATTAGAGCAGTTGAAAGTCAGTGAACCGCAAGCCAAGCCACCTACAGTATATCGCGCTTTGGATTTCTTGTTGGAGCAAGGTTTCATTCACAGAGTTGAGTCAACCAATAGCTTCATATGCTGCTGCTCTTGCAATGCCAACAAACATTTCTCCCAACTACTGATCTGCGATAAATGTGGCACTGTGATAGAACTGCAAGACGATGCGCTTGTCACCCTACTCGCCAGTAACGCTGAGAAGCATGGCTTTCAATTGACGAATCATGTCATTGAATCGCATGGCATTTGCCAATCTTGCTCCTCCGAGATGAAAGAATAAGATTATAGAAGAACATTATGCGCGCTGAATTTGTAAACCCGTTTTTAGCTTCTTTGATGAACGTATTAAAAACGATGGCTTCTCTAGAATTGAAGCCACAAAAACCGAGAGTTAAGAAAGATGAAATCGCTCGTGGTGATGTATCCGGCCTAATTGGTATGGTGGGTACACAATCTCGTGGCTCTATGTCGATCACCTTTGATGAAGGTCTCGCTCTCGAAATCATGGAAAACATGCTTGGTGAACGACCAAACGGCCTCAACGAAGAAGTGACCGATATGGTGGGTGAAATCACTAACATGGTGACTGGCGGTGCGAAACGTATTCTTGCGGAAAGCGGTTTTGACTTCGATATGGCAACACCAATCGTGGTTTCCGGTAAAGGTCATACGATTCGTCACAAGTGTGATGGGGCAATCATCATCATGCCTTTCTCATCTCAATGGGGTAATGCTTTCATCGAGATCTGTTTCGAATAACAGCTGTTTATTTCTAGCAGTACTGAGTATCAACTCAAAGAAGGTTGGCATCATGCCAGCCTTTTTTATTACCTGCGATTTAACCAATGCTTGCTATACAGATACAAAAGCGCCAACCCGAAGGTTGGCGTTTTTTTGGTGCTATCAACTCAATTAAGCTTTAAGCGCTTTAAATGCGTTGATTAGACCGTTAGTTGAGCTGTCGTGAGACGTTACTTGAGCATCGTCAGTAAGCTCTGGAAGAATTTGGTTTGCTAGTTGCTTACCAAGTTCTACACCCCATTGGTCGAAGCTGAAGATGTTCCAGATAACGCCTTGAACGAAGATCTTGTGCTCGTACATCGCGATTAGGTTACCTAAAGAGCGAGGGTTGATTTGCTTAACAAGAATAGAGTTCGTTGGACGGTTACCTTCAAATACTTTGAAAGGTACAAGCTCAGCCACTTCTTCAGCTGTTTTGCCAGCCGCTAGGAATTCAGCTTCCACTGTCTCTTTTGTCTTACCGAATGCTAGTGCTTCAGTTTGAGCAAAGAAATTAGACATCAACTTCTGGTGGTGATCAGATGCTGGGTTGTGGCTGATAGCAGGAGCAATAAAGTCTGATGGGATCAGCTTAGTGCCTTGGTGAATCAGTTGGTAGAAAGCATGCTGACCGTTTGTACCAGGTTCGCCCCAGATGATAGGACCTGTTTGGTACTCTACCGGGTTGCCTTCACGGTCTACAAACTTACCGTTTGATTCCATGTTGCCTTGCTGGAAGTAAGCTGCAAAACGGTGCATGTACTGGTCGTAAGGTAGAATTGCTTCTGACTCAGCGCCGTGGAAGTTGTTATACCAAATACCGATAAGCGCAAGGATTACTGGAATGTTGCTTTCAAACTCAGTTGAAGCAAAGTGGTTATCCATCTCGTGAGCACCTTCTAGTAGCTCAACGAAGTTATCGAAGCCAACAGATAGTGAGATAGAAAGACCGATTGCAGACCATAGTGAGTAACGACCACCAACCCAGTCCCAGAATTCGAACATGTTGTCAGTATCAATACCAAACTCAGCGACCGCAGTTGCGTTAGTTGATAGTGCTGCGAAGTGTTTAGCTACGTGTGCGTTGTCACCCGCTTCAGCCAAGAACCAATCACGTGCAGAGTGCGCGTTAGTCATTGTTTCTTGAGTCGTGAATGTTTTAGATGCCACTAAGAATAGCGTTGTTTCTGGATTAAGAGGCTTAAGTGTCTCAACGATGTGAGTGCCATCTACGTTAGAAACGAAGTGCATGTTTAGGCGAGTTTTGTATGGCGTTAGTGCTTCAGTCACCATGTATGGACCAAGATCCGAACCGCCGATACCGATGTTAACTACATCAGTGATCTCTTTACCTGTGTAACCTTTCCACTCACCAGAAACGATGCGGTGTGTGAACAGTTCCATTTTTGCTAGTACAGCGTTAACTGCTGGCATTACGTCTTTGCCGTCAACCATTACTGGCTTGTCGCTACGGTTACGTAGAGCAGTGTGAAGTACTGAACGACCTTCAGTCTTGTTGATTGCATCACCACCGAACATTGCTTCGATTGCAGACTTAACTTCAGTCTCGTTCGCAAGAGCAAATAGGTGCTGCATAGTTTCAGCATCGATAAGGTTCTTAGAGTAATCCACTAAGATGTCAGAACCGAAACGAGTAGAAAAGCTCTCGAAACGCTTTGCATCTTGAGCAAACAGCTCTTTCATATCCATATCTTGAGCAGACTCAAAATGTGCCGTTAGAGCTTTCCACGCTTGTGTTTGCGTTGGGTTGATATTTTTCAACATGGTATCTATCCCGATGTTACTGTAGGTTTTATTCTAAACGTCACCTGGGTGATGAATAGAACCCCCGATTAGGCGAAAGTTTATATTTTTCTGTGATGACCAAACCGCGTCACCACTGAAAGATTCTTTGTAATTTTTTTTCACGACGTATTATGCCGCATATGAAGAGCTGTACCTTGAGATAAATCAGGATTAGATTTCCTGACAGAAGAATCGGTACAGACTCTAGCTCTAACATAATTAAATGTGAGCGATACCTGATAAATTCAAGTTCAAAAGATAGCGTTAAACCACTTTTTTTCCAAATACATTATAAAGGATGGCGTATGTGGATTCAGAAGACTATACACCTAAATGCACGAAAGCGTGGATTTCATCTCATTACTGATGAAATTGAACAACAGATACACGATATCAATTCTCTATCTGTTGGTTTATTACATCTTTTTATCCAACATACCTCTGCCAGCCTCACGCTAAACGAGAACGCTGATCCTACCGTCCGTAACGATATGGAGTCGCACTTCAATAAGTTTGTCCCAGAGCGAGCGCCCTACTACAGACACACCTATGAAGGTGATGATGACATGCCTGCCCACATTAAAGCATCGACACTTGGCACCAGTGTGACAATACCAATTAGCAATGGTCGTTTAGCTTTAGGTACATGGCAGGGCATTTACTTAGGAGAGCACCGAGATTGTGGTGGAAGCCGAACTGTGATTGCTACGATGCAAGGTGAGTAGACTGCTTGAAAACAAGATCTCCTTAATAAAAACAATATCTTGTTAATAAAAAAGAGTGGTGTGTTTCCACGACCACTCTTATCAAGATAGTATTTGGCCTACTGTAGGCCGAAAGCTTTAGAAGGGCTGGTTTATCATAACCCTAAAGGTTCCTTCATCACCGCCTCGCGCTAATTCTGCACGAACAACAATGCCTTCCACTTGAAAACGAACCGCGCCGCCTAAGCTCCATTTCATATCGGTGTGCAATTCTTTGATATCGTACTCATCGGCAACGCGCCCTAATTCAGCAAACGCTACCCATTGCCACCAAGGCAAATCGTAGTAATTAATCAGCGGGATATCACCCAAAGGTTGCCAGTCAGGAATCACTCGGTACTCAGCAGAATAATGAACCGCAGAACGTCCGTGGTAACGACCTCCGGTATAACCTCGTAAGCGATATAAACCACCAAGTCGAGCTTGTTCAGTTTCCGGTGGACGAGCACAATCTTGCCCAGAGCAGTTATCCCACGTTGGCGTGTCAGCGGTATAGAAATCAAATGCTAAAACTTGTTGATCGAACAGGTCCCCTAAAGGACCTAAAGCAAAGTACTGGCTATTTTGGAAGGTCCACTTAAGCCACAAGTCATCGTTAGACCAACTCTCTGCGCCAGTGGTGAACTCAAGGTTAGTGTGAGAACCTCTGGTCGGGTTGCGTGTGCTATCACGGTTATCCCAATCAAACGCCAAACTAAAGCCTGTTGCCTCCTCGGTATTATTTAAACCTTCCAACTCACGAGCAGTATAAAAAGGCGTAAATAGAATCGAACTGACACCCGATTCGATTGGCGAAGCAAAGCTCACATCTTTGATTGGCTGAAAAGCACCGAGTAAACCGTGTTCTGCAACGTTGCCCCAAGGTAGCAAATACTTAAACTCAAACTGATAGTTTTGCTCTAAGCCATCAGCAATGGTTTTGTCATCGATAGATGAATCATTATCGCCTTGAGAACCAATGTAATACGGGTTGTCGTTGAAGCGCGCTTGATACATCTGAGTGCTAAACAATACGTTCTCAGACAAGGCATAGTTAAAAGCCGATAGAAAACCGACGTAACTGTCTTTGTCTGAATAGAGTGCCATACCAAACAGAGCGGCTTGAGGTTGCCAAACACCCTTTGCGACACCCGCAACCCCAAAGGTGTTACCCATGGTTTCGGTGCTGAAGTAGAAAGGAACAAAGGCTGAATCTTTTTCTTCACTTAGAACAGAAGAAGAAAAGCTGACACCAGTTACTGCCATTGCAGACATTAACCAGTATCGAGAAGTTCGCTTGAACATATCTATTTTACGTATTCCATTGCCACGCGAGACGTCAGTTTAGTCACGAGCTCGTAAGCGATAGTGCCGATATGTTCAGCCACTTCTTCTGAGGGTAAGTCTTTACCCCAAAGCGTCGCCTCGTCACTCACTTTATCCGTAGCATCAGGACCAAGGTCAACTGTTAGCATGTCCATGGACACACGCCCTGCGATTGGTACTTTTCGTCCATTAACGAATACTGGGGTGCCGTTAGGTGCAGTGCGAGGATAACCATCGCCGTAACCAATTGCGATAACACCAACCTTGGTATCACGCTCACTGGTCCAGTTACCACCATAACCCACACTTTCACCAGCCTTCACATCACGAACCGCAATTAAGTGTGAAGTCAGAGTCATCACCGGCAAAAAGCCCAGCTCTTGCGCTGATTTATCAACAAACGGAGAAACACCATAAGAGATGATTCCCGGACGAACCCAATCAAGGTGGCTGTCTGGCCAAGCGAGTAAACCCGCAGAGGCAGCAAGTGAACGCTCCCCTTCACAACCTTCAGTAAGCGACAAGAAAAGCTCTGTCTGTTCAACGGTGGTTGCTCTATCCAGTTCATCAGCACAACCGAAGTGGCTCATGTAACGTAGAGGTTTGGCAACATTCGCACATTGATGCAAACGCTCAACAAAGTTTTGGTATTGCTCAGGGCGAACACCTAATCGGTGCATACCACTGTCGACTTTTAGCCATACCACAACGGGTGTTTCCAAATCCGCATTCTCTAGCGCGCTTAATTGCTCTTCACAATGCACCACCGTTTGAATGTTATTGGTCACCAAGATTGGCAAATCGCCCGAAGAGTAAAATCCTTCCAGCAACAAAATAGGTTTAACAATGCCACCAGCACGAAGTTGTAACGCTTCTTCAATACGCGCCACACCAAAAGCATCAGAGCTTTTTGAATGCTTGGCTATATGCAGTAAGCCGTGTCCGTAGCCATTGGCTTTCACAACAGACATGACCTTGCACTGAGGAGCCTTCGACTTTATCTGGTTCAGGTTATGTTCGAGCGCGTTTAAGTCAATGCTCGCCGTCGCCGCTTTCATGTAAGTCATTAGCGATTACTCATCATCAAATGCAGGGCCTGCATAGTTATCAAATCGGGAGTGTTGGCCTTGGAACGTAAGACGAACCGAACCGATCGGACCGTTACGTTGCTTACCAAGGATGATCTCAGCAATGCCTTTCAAGGAACTATCTGGGTTATAAACCTCATCACGATAGATGAACATGATCAAATCGGCATCTTGCTCAATCGAACCTGATTCACGCAAATCCGAGTTTACTGGGCGCTTATCAGCACGTTGCTCTAGGGAACGGTTAAGCTGAGAAAGTGCCACAACCGGAACGTTGAGCTCTTTTGCTAACGCTTTCAATGAGCGAGAAATCTCGGCGATTTCAAGAGTACGGTTATCAGATAACGAAGGTACACGCATTAATTGAAGGTAATCTATCATGATCATAGAGATACCATCGTGTTCACGAGCGATACGTCGAGCACGAGAACGCACTTCTGTTGGCGTTAGACCCGAGCTGTCATCGATATACATATTCTTCTTATCCATCAGAATACCCATACTCGACGAGATACGAGCCCAATCTTCATCATCTAGCTGACCAGTACGAATCTTGGTTTGGTCTACGCGAGAAAGTGACGCAAGCATACGCATCATCAGCTGTTCGGCTGGCATCTCTAGCGAGAAGATTAAAACCGGTTTGTCTTGCTTCATCGCCGCGTTTTCACACAAGTTCATCGCAAATGTGGTTTTACCCATCGATGGACGAGCAGCAACAATAATTAAGTCAGAGCCTTGTAGACCTGCTGTTTTCTTGTTGAGGTCGTTGAAGCCAGTATCGACACCTGTCACACCATCTTGCGGCGTTTTGTATAGGATCTCGATACGTTCTAGCGTCTTCTCTAGAATGCTATCAACGTTTTGTGGACCTTCGTTTTCACTTGCACGGCCTTCGGCAATCGCGAAGACTTTACTTTCAGCAAGATCAACCAGCTCTTCCGAAGTACGACCTTGAGGGTCATAACCAGAATCAGCAATCTCATTCGCGACACCAATCAGGCTACGAACAAGTGCACGTTGCGCTACGATATCCGCATACGCATTGATGTTTGCGGCACTTGGTGTGTTTTTCGCTAAGTCAGCAAGGTAAGCAAAGCCACCCACTTCTTCAAGTTGCTCACGCAGCTCTAAATGTTCAGAGAGTGTAATAAGATCCAGAGGAGAACTTTCTTCAAGGATATCCTTTACCGCTTCAAAGATCAGACGGTGAGGACGGCTATAAAAGTCTTTGGCCACAACCTTTTCGGCAACTGTATCCCAGCGTTCGTTATCTAATAACAAACCGCCAATAACAGATTGCTCAGCTTCTAATGAATGTGGCGGGACCTTGATGGCGTCCACCTGATCGTTGGCTGATTTCTGACTTTTGGTATCCACTATGACTACACTCAATAACTAATAATGATCGTTCATTATACCCAAGAACATCCGTTTGTAATCCGATCCTATGAGTTTGTTTTATTCTTCAGGAAGAATTTACCTATTGCTGACGGAATTAACCAAGGGTAGCATTACGATCCTGCCATTCACTCACTGTATAACTAGAGGTATGCGTGTCCAAATTATTGGCTCTGAGCACTGGTCTTCTAAGCTCTAGTCTTCTAAGCATCGGTCTCCTGAGCACTCCGTTGGCCTTAGCTGATGATACTAAAGCCTCTGTTGATGCTAATACCTCTGTTGATTCTATTCTCGACTCTATAGTAGTACCAGAAACTACAGCTGAGCCGATCGTCGTTGCACCGACACCTGAAGAAAAAGAGTTGGATATCGCACCGAGTGATACAAGTGATACAGAACTACCGAGCCCGCTAAAAACGGAAGTCGAATTTGGATATCAGTCGCATACTGGTAACTCTGATTCACGAGCGCTTAACGCACGCCTTAACGGTGAGTACACGGCTGGCCGTCATAGAACCAGTGGTGAATGGAAATACTACAACCTCTACAAAGATGGCGAAGAAGATAAAAGGCAATCGACTTACTCAGCTCAGAGTGACTACAAGTTAAGCCCTAAAACCTACCTTTACGGCAGTTTCAAAGGAGTCGACTCGAGATACAGTGCTTACTTTAAGGACTACACAATTTCGAGTGGTCTGGGTTACCAGTTTTCGAATACCGAAGAGTTTGTATTGGAAGTCGAAGTGGGCCCAGGTTTTCGTTACCAAGAGCCAAACCTCGATGAGATCGACGATGATGACATCATCTTCCCAGAGATTGTTGAAGAGGCAATTTTCCGTGGCAACGTGAATACGTCATGGCAGGTGTTGAAGAATTTGCAGCTCAAGGCAGACGTGACGCTTGTCTCTGGTCACAGTAACCTAAAGTTTGATACTGAGTTAGAAGCCATCAACGATATTACTGACAATATCGCGCTGAAGATCGCTCACTCTCGCCAGTACCACGATAAAGTGCCTGAAGGCTTAAGCAAACAAGACTCTGTTCTATCGATCAACTTGCTCTTCCAGTTCTAATCTTAGGCCACCTCTAACCTTGAGAACAACTTGTTCAGCAATAACAGCTTATGGATCACCGTAAGCTTTTTACCTACTGTAGCCCTTCCTTGTACTTTCCTATATTCCAGACATAAAAAAACACCAGCCGAAGCTGGTGTTTAAAACTTTCAAAAGAAAGAATTCGTCTTGGTACTGAAATTACTCAGCTGCAACGATAGCGATTTTCGCAGTAGCAAAAACTTCAGAGTGAAGTTGGATGCTTACTTCGAATTCGCCGATGTTACGTAGAGCGCCTTCAGGTAGGCGTACTTCGCTCTTAGCTACTGCAACACCTGCCGCTGTAATAGCGTCAGCGATGTCACGAGTACCGATAGAACCGAATAGTTTACCTTCGTCACCAGCTTTAGAAGCGATTGTAACGCCTTCTAGAGTGTTAACGCTCTCTGCACGAGCTTCAGCAGCAGCTAGTTGCTCAGCAACTTTAGCTTCTAGTTCAGCACGACGAGTTTCGAACATAGCAACGTTGTCTTTAGTTGCCATAACTGCTTTACCCTGTGGGATAAGGAAGTTACGAGCGTAACCAGATTTAACGTTTACTTGGTCGCCAAGGCCACCTAGGTTACCGATCTTATCAAGTAGAATAACTTGCATTATCTTAGTCCTCTTAAACTATTATTAACTATTACCGATTACTGATGCTTGTCAGTGTACGGTAGTAGAGCTAGGTAACGAGAACGCTTGATAGCGCGAGCTAGTTGACGCTGGTACTTAGCGCTTGTACCAGTGATACGGCTAGGTACGATTTTACCAGCTTCAGTGATGTAGTTTTTAAGAGTTGCTACGTCTTTGTAGTCAATCTCTTGTACGCCTTCTGCAGTGAAACGGCAGAATTTACGACGACGGAAGAAACGAGCCATGGGCTATCTCCTGATCTTAAATTTAGTAAAGCGGTCTTTCACAATTATCGAAATAACTATCAATGACCTAAAACAAGTTGAGAATTTTTTAAGGCGTTAAGCCAAAAAAGAATTACTCAGCAGCTGCTTCTGGTTTAGCTTCTGTACGCTCTTCGCGACGAGGAGCACGCTCTGCACGCTCTTCTTTTTGCTTAAGCATAATAGATTGCTCAGTCACAGCGCCTTTAGTGCGCATGATCATGTTACGTAGAACTGCATCGTTGAAACGGAAAGCAGTTTCTAGCTCGTCAATCACTTCTTGACCAGCTTCAACGTTCATAAGAACGTAGTGAGCTTTGTGAAGCTTGTTGATTGGGTAAGCCATTTGACGACGACCCCAGTCTTCTAGACGGTGGATAGTACCGCCAGCTTCAGTGATAGAACCAGTGTAACGCTCGATCATGCCAGCAACTTGCTCGCTTTGATCAGGGTGAACCATGAATACGATTTCGTAATGACGCATTTGGTTGCTCCTTACGGATTATTAGCTTCCACGAGTGGCCCGGTCGTCCAGAGGAAGCAAGGAACTAAAGATAAATGACCGAGTTTTAAGGACGGCAAATGTTATAGAAAGAACCCGGTATTGGCAAGCGCTATTTGGTGAATAATGAAACAGTTTTTCTGTCGCCATCTAGCCATCCGACAAACCGATGGATTTTGCTATAACAGCCTAAAAAGAAACGCCCACCAGCAAGTGGTGAGCGCTAATAAATTCATAGACTTAAAGCAGCGTTAACGCATTACTGAGCTAAACGCTGTCTTACCGCTTCGAACAGGCAAATACCCGACGCCACAGAAACATTTAAGCTCGATACGCTACCTGCCATTGGAATCTTAATCAGATCATCGCAAGTTTCACGAGTTAAACGACGCATACCGTCACCTTCTGCACCCATAACTACCGCAAGAGGACCCGTTAGCTTCGCTTGATAGATATCATGCGTTGCTTCACCTGCCGTACCCACAAACCATACGCCCTGCTCTTGCAGTGCACGCATTGTGCGAGCTAGGTTGGTTACGCGCACGAGAGGAACCGTTTCAGCTGCGCCACATGCAACCTTGCTTACCGTTGCTGTTAACGGCGAAGAGCGATCTTTAGGTACGATAACCGCAGCGACACCTGCGGCATCCGCGTTACGTAGACAAGCGCCTAGGTTATGAGGGTCTGTTACGCCGTCTAGAACTAACAGCAAAGGCTGTTCGTGCTGCGCTAGGATATCGTCTAGGTGAGTTTCATTAAGCTGCTTAGCAGGCTTCACCTTAGCAATAAGACCTTGGTGATTCGCACCTTGTGCTTTTTCATCCAACGGCTTACGACCCATCTGTTGAATCGACACACCAAACTGTTGCAGTTGGTTCAGTAATGGAAGAAGACGCTCGTCTTGGCGACCTTTCAATACATACGCTTCGATAAAACGTGCAGGATCTTTTTCTAGTACGGCTTTCACCGCGTGAATACCGTAAATAAATTCGTTACTCATTGTCTCAAGTTACTCTTATTGCTCAGAGAAGAATGACATCAATGCCGATGCATCCCTCTCTGTGTTGTTCATTTCGAGAGTAGCGTCTTACGCCTGATACTCTCGCATTAAATTAAATCAGTTAGGCGCTAAACCTGATTAGCAGAGCGCCTTATTAGCCTTAAGATTTATCAGTCTTAAGAGTTATCAGCCTTTGGCTTACGGCTTGCTGCACGCTTTTTCTTAGCGCGAGCTTTAGCAGCACCGGTTTTATTCGCTGGCTTTTTCTTCTTAGCAGGGCCTTCGCTGCTTCCGTCAGGTCGCTTAGTTGGCTCAACCATAGGCTTCGCTGATACACCTGGCTTATTACTCTTCACTGCTGAGCGCTTCTTGCTTTTCGCCTTTTTCATCGCTTCTGCTGCACGCTTCTTGGCTGTTTTGCCTTTGCCACGCGGCTGACGATCAGTGTCTTCTAAGTCAAAGTCGATTTGGCGAGTTTCTAAATTAACCGCAGAAACCTTCACTTTAACCGAATCACCCAAGCGGTAGATATTACCTGAGCTTTCACCCACTAGACGCTGACCAACAGCATCAAATTGGTAGTAATCATTCGCTAGCGCTGAGATGTGTACCAAGCCATCAATGTGCAGTTCAGTTAGACGAACAAAGAAGCCAAAACCAGTCACGTTGGCAATCACACCATCCATCACCTCACCGACATGGTCTTGCATGTATTCACACTTCAACCAGTCGTTTACTTCACGCGTTGCGTCATCAGCACGACGTTCAGTCATTGAACACTGCTCGCCGTAGAAGTCCATATCATCGAAAGTGTAGTGGTAACCACCAGTTGGCGTCCAACGTTCGCTGTTACGACCTTCTTCTTTCGCAATAAGGTACTTAATCGCACGGTGCAATAGCAAATCTGGGTAACGACGAATTGGCGAGGTAAAGTGAGCATAGCGTTTAAGAGCTAAACCAAAGTGACCCGCGTTATCCGCGTTGTATACCGCTTGCTTCATTGAGCGTAGCAGCATAGTTTGGATTAATTCACGATCTTCACGTTCATTAATCTGTTGCATCAGTTGTGCATAGTCTACTGGTGATGGCGACAGACCACCTTCCAGTGTTAAACCTAATTCACTTAAAAAGCTCTTGAAGCCCATTAAGCGCTCTTCGCCCGGAGTTTCGTGAACACGGTACAGCGCAGGCTCTTTCGCTTTTTCTACGTAAGATGCCGATGCGATATTCGCAAGAATCATACATTCTTCGATGATCTTGTGTGCATCGTTACGAATTACTGGCTCAATACGGTCGATCTTACGATCCGCATTGAAGATAAACTTAGTTTCTACCGTTTCAAATTCAATCGCACCACGTTCGTCACGCGTTTTCTTAAGCACCTTATACATCTTATGAAGCTCTTCAAGATGTGGTACTTCAGGTTCGTAACGCTCACGTAATTCTTCATTGCCATCTAAGATCGCGCCTACTTTGTTATAAGTAAGACGAGCATGAGAATTCATTACCGCTTCGTAGTGCTTGTAGCCTGACAGTTTACCTTTGTCTGAGATAGTCATCTCACACACCATACATAAACGGTCTACCTGAGGGTTCAATGAACACAAACCATTTGAAAGCACTTCTGGCAGCATTGGCACGACTTGTGACGGGAAGTATACCGAGTTACCACGGTTAATCGCTTCTTTGTCTAGCGCTGTATCTGGGCGAACGTAGTAACTTACGTCAGCAATCGCTACCCATAGACGCCAGCCGCCGCCTTTCTTCGCTTCACAGTAAACCGCATCATCGAAGTCACGCGCATCTTCACCATCAATGGTAACCAATGGCAGTTTACGCAGGTCTACACGTCCTTCTTTTGCTTCTTCAGGAACATGCTCACCTAGGTTTTCGATTTGCTTATCTACCGCTTCAGGCCACTCTTGTGGGATCTGGTGAGTACGGATCGCAATCTGCGTTTCCATACCCGGCGCCATGTTTTCACCAAGAACTTCGGTTACTTTCCCCATCATGTTACGAGAACGACCACCGCGATCCGTAATTTCAATCACAACCACATTACCCATTCGAGCACCGCCTTTATGCTCAGTAGGGATCTGGATGTCGTGACTAATACGCGAATCATCAGCAACAACGTAAGAATGGCCGTACTCTAGGAAGAAGCGACCAACAAGTGGCGTTTTACGCTCTTCAAGCACACGAACCAAGCGACCTTCACGACGGCCACGCTTACTGTTGTCAGTAGGCTGAACCAATACGTAATCACCGTGCATGATGGTTTTCATCTGATGATGCGGCAGCACGATATCATTGTCTTTACCCACACTACCGTCTGGGCGAACCCAACCATGACCGTCTTTATGACCAATCACATAGCCTTTGATCAGTTCCATCTTCTCAGGCAATGCGTAGCACTGACGACGAGTAAAGATAAGCTGTCCATCACGCTCCATTGCACGCAAACGACGACGCAACCCTTCATATTGTTCCTCTCCAGCAAGACCCAAAGCTTCGAATAGATCGTTGCGGTTCATCGGAATATTCGCGTCTGTTAGAAACGAAATAATGAACTCTCGGCTTGGTACTGGGTTATCGTAATTTTTCGACTCTCGGTCGGCAAAAGGATCAACAGTGGTTGTCGCTGTCGTATTTTCTGACGTTGGTGTGTTTTTTGACATAGGCGGGCCTGCTTAAGCAAGGAAGGTATATACCCCTAGTATATCTGATGCTAGGGGTAAGCTACAGATATGCTTTAGAAAACACTCAAATAACCTTAGATTGATACATATCTTCACTTTGTGAAACATCGCTTCATAGACGTGGACTATCATCAAAATTTCAAGCAAACGATAAAACAAACGTTTGCGCCATGAATGAAATACACGATTATCCACGCACTTTACCAACTCCTGTTCTGGGTATGATATGAAACTAAAACGCACTTTATTGGCTTCAGCTATGGCGAGCCTAGCGCTGTTCCCATTCGCAAGTTTGGCAATGGAAAAAGCTGACCTGATGATTACCGATGCGATGGTTCTAACCATGAACCAAGACAAAACGGTTTATGAGAGCGGTACTGTTGTGGTCAAAGACAACAAAATCATTGCGGTTGGAGATGCTTCACTAGAGAAGCAGTACCAAGCTAAGCAAGTGTTAGACGTGGATGGCGATATCGTTATGCCAGGTCTCATCAATACCCATACTCATGTATCAATGACAGTTTTCCGTTCGTTGGCCGATGATGTGCCAGATCGCCTGCACCGTTACATCTTTCCGCTAGAGAAGAAGCTAGTATCGCGAGACATGGTACGCATTGGTGCGAACCTAGGTAACGTTGAAATGGTGAAAGGCGGTGTGACAACTTACGCCGACATGTACTACTTCGAAGATGAAGTCGCAAAAACCGTCGATAAGATCGGTATGCGTGCCATCCTAGGTGAAACGGTGATTAAGTTCCCTGTAGCCGATGCGGCCAACGCCGAAGAAGGCATTAAGTACGCGTTGAACTTCATTGAAGAATACAAAGATCACCCGCGAATCACACCAGCGTTTGCACCGCATGCGCCTTACACCAACACCACAGAGATCCTGCAGAAAATATCTAAGCTCTCCCTAGAGTTAGATGTTCCAGTAATGATTCACCTTGCAGAATCACACCGTGAAGAAGAGAAAATCGCAGAGCGTTCTGATGGATTGTCCCCGGTTCAATACATGGACAGCATTGGCGCACTCAACAAGAACTTGGTGGGTGCACACATGATCCTCGTTGACGAACATGATATCGAACTGGTGAAGAAATCGGATATGGGTGTAGCTCATAACATGAGTGCTAACATCAAGTCAGCAAAAGGTGTATCACCTGCCCTTAAGATGTATGACGAGAACGTGCGTATCGGTTTAGGTACTGATGGCCCAATGTCTGGTAACACACTGAGCACCATTGATGAGTTCAACCAAGTCGCTAAAGTTCACAAGCTAGTTAACAAAGATCGTGCTGCGATGCCGCCGATCAAAGTGATCGACATGGCGACCATGGGCGCAGCAAAAGCGCTGCACATGGAAGATAAGATCGGCTCTCTTGAAGCAGGCAAACTGGCTGACATCATAGTGATCGATACTAAGGCGCCAAACATGGTTCCAGTCTACAACCCATACTCAGCACTGGTGTACTCAGCTAACTCAGGCAATGTTCGTCACTCCATCGTTGATGGCAAGATCATCATGCAAGATCGCGACATGCTAACGGTAGACGAAGATAAGATTCGTCAAGAAGCACTCGATTTCACCAAGGCTGTTCGTGAAACGGTGATTGAGTCTGGTGAGGTGGTTCAATAACGCTACCGAATTAGATAAACGGTTTTCCGTTCAGATCAAAAAAGGCCTCGCTGATGAATCTCAGCGAGGCCTTTTTAATACGAGTTTTTTAGATGATTAACGAGTGCAGTCATTAATCATCATTGCTCATTCAATAATCTGTCTTACCAGAACAAGTCTCGACGCTTTGCTCGAGCAATAATATTGTCTGGCATTCTCTGTTCCAGACCGCTACGAAGCACAGTGATACGTCTGTGTTGTCTTTGGTCTGCGGTTACCGAATTATACAACCAACGGTAAGCATCTTCATAATCCAATGGGCTACCGTAGTCACGTAACAAGAGTTCCGCTAAGTGAATGCTCGCACTTAAGTTACCCATCGAGGCTGCTTCACGTAGATACGGAATCGCACGCTCTTTGTCTTGTTGTACCAAAGTACCACGAGAGTAATAACGACCTAACTGCTCTAATGCAGCGGGTAAACCTTGATGTGCCGCGTTCTCCATATAGTAAAGGCCAAGCTCTACATCTTGTGGAACACACACACCCCAAGCCAACATATCACCGTATAAAAACTCATAAGAAGGCAAGCTAATACGCGTTGCGCGAGCAACGATATCTTCAACTAACTGGCACTTATCAGCTTTCACTCGCTCTAGATGTTGATTATTTTCGATTAAATTAATCAGTTCAGCTTCTGTATATATTGGAACGGGCTCTCCCACATCAGCCAAATTAGCATGACTCAAGGGTGAACTCAGCGCCATTATTAATGAAGCTGCCACAATTCGTAGCTTCATACCTGCACTCTATTATCTGTCGCTAAAGTTATCTATTGAGGAATGCAGAGGATTTCTACACGCACAAAACAGGGTGAACTTCACTTTCCATGATATCTGTATCGGCAATAACCCCGACGGCTTTAGACAAAACTTGCCGCTAATGGGCAATATTTTGCCTGATGACGCTTAAAAGATCACCATCAAAGAGTGAACGGCTAAATTGCAGGTATTAAAAAGCCGACTTAATAAAGTCGGCTTTTAGAAAACTATTTTATTATCAAAGCACTGTTCGTGCCTGGTAATCACTCAGCAGGCATTATGCGCCGTATGGGTGAACCTTGATGATAGTTTCGTTACGATCTGGGCCAGTTGATACGATATCAATTGGAACGCCAGTTAGGTCTTCGATACGCTTGATGTAATCTAGAGCAGCTTGTGGAAGCGCGTCGATAGATTTAGCACCAAATGTGTTTTCAGACCAACCAGGCATTGTTTCGTAGATTGGCGTCGCTTCTTCGAATGACTCAGCAGCCATTGGAGAAACTTCTAGGATAGAACCATCTTTCATCTTGTAACCAGTACAGATTTTTAGTTCTTCTAGGCCATCTAGAACGTCTAGTTTAGTTAGACACATACCAGATAGAGAGTTGATTTGGATTGCACGACGCATAGCAACAGCATCGAACCAACCAGTACGACGTAGACGACCAGTTGTTGCGCCAAACTCGTGACCAACATCGCCTAGGTGTTTACCAACTGGGTCTTGCTTCTCAAGGCCATCGTATAGCTCAGTAGGGAATGGACCTGAACCAACACGAGTACAGTAAGCCTTAGTAATACCAAGGATGTAACCGATGTGACGAGGACCGAAACCAGAACCTGCAGCAACACCACCAGCAGTCGTGTTAGAAGACGTTACGTATGGGTAAGTACCGTGGTCGATATCTAGTAGCGTACCTTGAGCACCTTCGAACATGATCTTGTCGCCGCGCTTACGTGCTGCGTCTAGTTCGTCAGTTACGTCGATAACCATCGCAGTTAACATATCTGCGTAGCTCATCGCTTGCTCAAGAACTTCTTCGTAGCTTACTGTTTCAGCTTTGTAGAAGTGCTCTAGTTGGAAGTTGTGGAATTCCATCACTTCTTTTAGCTTCTCAGCAAATGCTTCTTTATCGAAAAGGTCGCCAACGCGTAGACCGCGACGAGCAACTTTATCTTCGTAAGCAGGACCGATACCACGACCCGTTGTACCGATAGCTTTAGCGCCACGAGCGATTTCACGCGCGTTGTCGATTGCAATGTGGTACGGAAGAATTAGAGGACAAGCTTCAGAGATGAAAAGACGTTCACGTACTGGAATACCGCGATCTTCAAGAGGCTTCATTTCTTTTAGAAGTGCGTCAGGCGATAATACTACACCGTTACCAATAACACATTTAACGTTATTACGTAGGATGCCTGATGGAATTAAGTGAAGAACGGTTTTTTCACCGTCAATTACAAGTGTGTGACCTGCATTGTGACCGCCTTGGTAGCGAACCACGTATTTTGCATCTTCAGTTAAAAGGTCAACGATTTTACCTTTACCTTCATCACCCCATTGGGTGCCTAGAACGACTACGTTATTTCCCATCTTTCCAATTTCTGTTGCTAATTAAAAATGGATTCTAGCACTGAATCACACTTCTTGCAGTCACTTTTTGTTCATAAACGTTAACGCTGTACAAAAATAAACCAGCCATAACTGGGGGCAGATGTGTAAAGATACTGATATCATTGCTTTTTTACAGATAAAAGGCAGAACCATGTCTCAATCAATTTGGCTCGCTATTGGGCTCGTACTTATTGTGGAAGGGCTCGGCCCCTTGATTGCACCCAATGGCTGGAGAAACATGGTCGCGCAACTGAGCGAGCAACCAGACACGCAACTGCGCCGCATTGGAGGCTGTCTTGTGGTGGCTGGAGCGGTTATCGCTTTCATGACCTACCGCTAGGTTTCTATAAGTAGAACGCTGTTAAGCGCCTTCCCTCGCGCCCCAATAGTGAATCCACAAACATGTCTCCTCCTGAAAGAAGTCATAGAATCGAGTAGGAGGAGGCCTCACGGCCTCCGTCCTCTCACACCACCGTACAAGC
>NZ_JBFSUX010000080.1:0-18622 GCF_041467595.1 Vibrio sp. 10N.247.311.13
CTTGTACGGTGGTGTGAGAGGACGGAGGCCGTGAGGCCTCCTCCTACTCGATTTAGGCTCAGTTAATCGAGATTAACGAGTGCCATATACCACGATAGTTTTACCGTGTGCAGAAATTAGGTTCTGCTCTTCTAGCATCTTCAAGATACGACCAACTGTCTCACGAGAACAACCAACGATCTGGCCAATCTCTTGGCGAGTGATCTTGATTTGCATGCCGTCAGGGTGAGTCATTGCATCTGGTTGTTTTGCTAGGTTTAGTAGCGTTTGTGCGATACGACCAGTTACGTCAAGGAACGCTAAGTCACCAACTTTTTGGCTAGTTACTTGTAGACGGTTTGCCATTTGCGCTGATAGACGCATTAGGATGTCTGGGTTCACTTGGATAAGTTGACGGAATTTCTTGAAAGAAATTTCAGCTACTTCACAAGGAGATTTTGCACGAACCCAAGCTGTACGCTCTTGGTCTTCTTCGAATAAGCCTAGCTCACCGATGAAGTCGCCTTGGTTTAGGTAAGAAAGAATCATTTCCTTACCTTCTTCGTCTTTGATAAGAACTGCCACAGAACCTTTAACAATGTAGTACAAGGTTTCTGCCTTTTCACCAGCATGAATCAAAGTACTTTTTGATGGGTACTTATGAATATGACAGTGTGAAAGGAACCACTCTAATGTTGGATCGGTTTGAGGTTTACCTAGAACCATAATATCTCACTTCCTCTGCAGGGTATGCTTGCCGCTTTCCGTATTTTAGCTAAGCCTGGATTGACTTGTAGGATAAGAGCACTCGTTGAGCGCTGCAAGCTATCTTGTGTTTCGTTTAAGAATAGTATCCTTTTTCAGGTACTATTTCTTGATTTTAATCGTGACCAAGCTACGATTTTTTACGCAAAATTGTGCACATGATCACGGTATGAAAAGTAATCAACCAGAATGGTGCTCTGTTAACCAATTTTTCCGGTTTCGATGAGTTGTTGTAGGATCGGCCTTACAATGAGCTCCATAGCAAAACTCATCTTCCCTCCTGGTACCACAAGCGTGTTGTGGCGAGACATAAATGAGCCATCAATCATAGCTAAAAGGTAAGGGAAATCGACGTTTTTGATGCCGCGCAAACGTATAACAACGAAGCTTTCGTCTAAACTTGGGATCCCTTTAGCGTTGAGAGGGTTTGATGTGTCTACCGTTGGAACACGCTGAAAGTTGATGTGAGTACGCGAAAACTGAGGAGTAATGTAGTTAAGGTAATCATCCATCGAGCGAACAATCGAGTCCATTACTGCTTCACGAGAATGACCACGATCGCGTGTGTCGCGAACGAATTTCTGGATCCATTCTAAGTTGACGATAGGTACCATGCCGATCAGCAAGTCGACGTGTTGAGAAACATTGATATCGCCATCAACCACACCGCCGTGCAGGCCTTCGTAAAACATCACATCTGAATTTTCTGGGATCTCTTGCCATGGCGTAAAGGTGCCTGGCATTTGATTGTAAGGAACGGCTTCATCGAACGTGTGCAGGTAGCTACGTACCTTGCCTGTACCTTCGTTACCGTATTTACGGAAGAACTCTTCTAGCGCACCAAAGTCGTTGGCTTGTGGACCAAAGTAGCTGATGTGCTTACCTTGCTCGCGCGCTTTACGGATCTCGACATCCATCTCTGGTCGAGTGAAGCGATGGAAACTATCCCCTTCAACCCAAGCGGCCTTCACGTCCATCATATTGAACATTTTACGGAAGGCTTCTGAGGTGGTGGTGGTGCCGGCTCCTGATGAACCCGTCACCGCAATAATTGGATGTTTAGCGGACATGACAACCCTTGTCTTTTGAGTAACTTACTTGTTAGCAATCGTTTACCACTATAACACGGCTCCTTTATGAGCGCAGCCTAGAAGCGTTTTGTGACTTGAATATCAACGGTTTCATGCAGCTCAGAAAATACGATACTGACTTCTCCTGAGGCTAATTGATGTTTCACTTGGTCAATCTTGTTTTGCAATGAAACCTCTACATCACCGTAGTCTGTACCTTCACGCAGCACGAACTCTTTGATGAGGTTTTCCAGTGTTTCTGGTGCAATGTCTTGCCATGGGATGATCATAAATACTTCTCTCTTTTATGTTCATAAATAGGTTTATTGATGTGTTGATTACTGCGTCTAGTGACGTCTACCACTCAGTCCTTAAAAAGGCTCGGTCATTATGCCGAATCTTGGATACTTTCATAGTAGGCTGGCAATGCTTCTTCTAGCCAAAACCTGGGCTTGAGCGTGCTACCGGTAATGAACCCCACATGGCCACCTTTCTGAAACAAGCGATAATCAATATTGTCTGGAAGTACGAATTTTGGAATAACATCATCAGTCATGAAAGGATCGTCTTTAGCATGAATGATCTGAGTCGGTAGCTTAATCTTATTCAGTTTTGGAAGCGCTGAACATTGAGCATAGTAGTCTTGAGCATTCTTAAATCCATGCAGAGGCGCAGTGATCCTTTCATCAAACTCATACAGTTTGTCTATTTTTTTGATGGTTTCAGCTGTGATGCCAAGTTTTTCCTGTAGCAGGTTAACTTTTTTTAACGCATTCGATTTTAGAGAGTTGAGCAGGTACTTCTTATAAAGCTTGGAGAAACCGCGCTCAATACGACTCGAGCAACACGCTAAGTCAAAAGGAGCAGATACGATGGTCGCCGCCGACAGCAATGGGTCGTCTGCGTACTCAGCCAAATAGTTCGCCAGCATGTTTCCACCTAAAGATATGCCAACCGCAACCTTAGGGTTATTCGGAAACTGGGCGTGCAGGTGTCTTAGAAAAAAGCGCGCATCTTCGACTTCACCTGAATGGTAAGCGCGAGCCAGGCGATTGGGTTTTCCGCTGCAGCCTCTGAAGTGCATCATCACGGACAACCAACCATCTTTAGCAAACGCATTCATTAATCCATTGGCATAAGGGCTCTCAAAGCTACCTTCTAAACCGTGGAATAGAACGAATATCGGCTTGCTACTGCGATCATTTTTATTTGAGGTGTCACCGTCTGGTGATTCGCTCCAAGCAAGATCAAGAAAGTCACCATCGGGTGTTTCTAAGGTTTGCCAGTGAGGATGAAACAGCGCCTGCTTCCTAATAAACCGTGGCACTAAGGTTTGTAAGTGCGGATTAGAGAGACCAGCAGCTGCGGTAAATATTGTCATAAAAACGATCCATGCTTCTTTATACGGGTTTTGATAACGTGTTGAGTTTGTAACGAAACGCCCACGTTTTTATTTGAGCTTGGTTGATTCTCGGCATAAGCGCAAGGCTTCACTTATACGAGATACAAAAACAGACTATGGGTAACCGTTTGAATAATATCAAGGTTAAGCTTGGATCTTGATTGAATAAAAGGGAAAGAGAACGAGCTAGGGCTGTGGTGCTGGTTCAGAAAAAGCGTCGTAGAGGTTTTCAGCCCCTAATAAACGACAGTATTGAAAAGCGAGTGGTGATTGCTGGTTAGCCGTAAGCTGAAGAGAATTAATGCAGTCGACGAGATCAGATTGCTGTTGCTTCTCTAACTGCAGTTCAAATTGGAGAGCTTCACGGTAGAGGGAATCGACGACTTGAGGTTTGAGGTGCTTACGCAGCTCTCGATAGCTATGAAGCAGGGCTTCAGAGCGGCTTAAACACTGTTGAACTTTATGCCACTCTTCTTCAGCAAAAGACAATTGCTGCTCATCAAGCCATTTGAGAAGCAGCAGTAGATTGACGTTGCCGTGGAACTGGTTTTGCAAAGCTAAGCACGCATCCTTTACACCGCGCACACTGTAATACTGAAGGCTAAATTGCCATAGTCGTTCCAGTGTTAGTGATATTGGGGCGTGCTCTGGGCTCATAAGCTATCCATATCCTGTTCCATCTGCTCAAGCTCTTCTTGAGTGGACATCCAATCCATTTCAACTTCTTCTAGCTGTGACTTACTGCTCGCTTGGAGAGCGAGTACTTTATTCAGTTTAGCCTTATTTTCAGCTTCATACAGTGATGTGTCGGATAATTCTTGCTCAGCTTCTTCAAGAGCCTGCGTTAATTTATCCATCTGCTTTTCAAATTGAGTGAGCTTTTTACGAAGTGGTGCCGTCAGTTTACGGAACTCGGCTTCTTTACGTTTCTGCTCTTTTTTCGCTGCTGCACTGTTGGCGCCGTCTTTGGCTGGTGCCAATGCTTGTGCTTCTTTGCGCTCAACTTTCTGTTGCTCGGTTAGCCACTTGTAGTAATCGCTTAAGTCACCATCAAACGGTGCGACTTGGCGGTCGTGTACAAGGTATAAATCATCGGTAGTTGCACGCAGTAGGTAACGGTCGTGCGATACGATAACCATTGCGCCTTCAAACGTCTGCAGGGCAAAAGTCAGCGCTTGACGCATGTCGAGATCCAAGTGGTTGGTTGGTTCATCGAGTAGCAACAGGTTCGGTTTTTGCCATACCAGTAGCGCTAATACTAAACGCGCTTTTTCACCACCAGAGAAGGGTGCCACTTTATCGAGCGCTTTTTCACCTTGGAAACCGAAGCTACCTAGGTAATCACGCAATTGTTGCTCGGTGTGTTTAGGGGCAATCTGCATCATGTGCTGCAGCGGTGTTTCTTCTGGGTGCAACGTTTCTAACTGGTGCTGTGCAAAGTAACCAATCTTAACGCCTTGCGAATAACTCAGTTCACCGCCTTGCTGTTTAAGTTCGCCAGAAAGCAGTTTAATCAGTGTTGATTTACCAGCACCATTTCGACCAAGTAGACCAATACGGCTACCCGGTACTAGGTTCAGGCGAATTTTCTCTAGAATCAGATTGTCATCATAGCCCGCTGATACTTCATCCATCATCATGATTGGATTTGGTAGCGCGTCTGGTTCTCTAAACTCAAAGCTGAATGGATTATCAAACTGAGCAGGCAGCACTTGTTCCATTTTCTCTAGCGCTTTAATACGGCTTTGCGCTTGGCGAGCCTTTGAAGCTTTGTAACGGAAACGGTCAATGTAGCTCTGCATGTGAGACATCTGTTTCTGCTGCTTTTGGTACATCGCTTGTTGCAGAATCAGTTTTTGCGCTCGTTGGGTTTCGAACGATGAGTAGTTACCCGTGTACTCATTGAGCTGTTGGTTTTCAACGTGCACGATGCGGTTGACGATAGGGTCTAAGAAGTCTCTATCGTGCGAGATAAGCACTAGCGTGCCAGGGTAGCTTTGTAACCAACGCTCTAACCACATTACTGCGTCTAAATCCAAGTGGTTGGTAGGCTCATCGAGTAGCAGTAGGTCACTGCGACACAGTAGGGCTTGCGCTAGGTTCAAACGCATACGCCAACCACCTGAGAATTGAGTCAGGTTCCATGTCATTTGTTCTTGGCTAAAGCCTAGGCCATCCAGTAACTCGGCAGCACGTGCCTTTATGCTGTAACCACCAATGGTTTCAATCTTGCCGTGGATCTCTGCTACCAATGTGCCATTGTCGGCTTGTTCAGCTTTCTCTAGTTGATCTTCAAGGCCGCGGTATTCACGGTCACCATCAATCACGTATTCAATTGCTGTTCTTTCTAATGCAGGGGTTTCTTGAGCAACCCAAGCCATTTCCCAATGGGCAGGTTTGCTGAATGAGCCCGCATCAATAGACAGTTCGTCCTTAATTAAGGCGAATAGCGTAGATTTACCACAGCCGTTTTTACCAACCAAACCGATCTTGTCGCCAGGGTGAAAAGTCGCAGATGCTTGGTCGAGGAGTGGCTTACCGCCGCGTAGCAATTGAATATCAGAGAAAGTAATCATAATTGAAATAGCATAGAAATTAGAGGTGAACAGACGCCTGCATAGTAGGCTGAAACCAGATAAAAGTCGATCACAATGCAATTTGCGTTATGATGCCAATAACATATTAATAACTTTTGCTTAAATTCTTGTGGCCTTGCCACCGTTTAGCCCTCAAAGGAATGTTTCAAAGGAATGAGTAATACTCCCTCGACAGACAAAGTCGTGCCAAAGGTGTTGATCATCTACGCGCACCCAGAGCCGCAAACCTCTATTGCTAACCAGATGATGGTTAAGAAGGTAGAGTCGCTCGGTCATGTCAAAGTTCATGATCTCTACGCCATCTACCCTGACTTCTTTATTGATGTGCCTTATGAGCATGAATTGCTCCTTCAATACGATGTGATCGTGTTTCAGCATCCTCTGTTTATGTATTCCTGCCCTTCATTGTTAAAAGAGTGGTTTGATCGCGTGTTAGGCAAGGGCTTTGCTTTTGGTGAGCAAAGTGCGCTTAAAGGCAAACACTGGCGCAGTGTGATTACTACCGGTGGTAAAGAAGAGGCGTTTGGTGCCGCAGGTTATAATAAATATCCATTACAAGAGATCTTGCAACCATTCGAGCTTACCGCTGCTTTGTGTCAGATGAATTGGATATCCCCTTTGGTTTTACACTGGGCACGAAATGTCTCCGATATGACGCGTTACCAACACGCCGAAGCGTATCGAAATTGGTTGCGAGACCCGCTACAAGATATAGGAGCAGATGATGGCTCTGACTAATGATTTTCTACAAAGTAGCGTTATATTTTTAGCGGCTGCTGTGGTTGCGGTTCCTATCGCACAGCGCGCCGGTTTGGGTTCAGTACTTGGTTACTTATTAGCGGGCGTGGCAATTGGCCCATGGGGGCTGGGCTTAATCAGTGATGTCGAAGCGATTCTACACTTCTCCGAATTCGGGGTGGTACTGCTGCTCTTCCTGATTGGTTTAGAGCTTAACCCGAAAAAACTGTGGCAGATGCGAGCCCCCATTCTCGGGTTGGGCGGCGCGCAAGTGCTGATCACCACTCTAATTATTACCGCCATCGCCTGTCTATTTGGATTAACCTGGCAAACCAGTCTCGTGATAGGTATGGGTTTGGCGCTGTCTTCGACTGCGATTGCCTTGCGTGTTATTGAAGAGCGAGAGCTCGGCGGCAAAGAAGCAGGGCAGTCGGGCTTTGCAGTACTGCTTTTCCAAGATATCGCTGTTATTCCAATGCTAGCAATGTTGCCTCTACTTGCGGGTAATACCGGCGGTAGCTGGGCTGACATGCTGTGGATGCTGGGTGGCGTGATTGGCCTACTGGTCGGTGGCCACTTCTTGTTGAGACCACTTTTCCGATACGTAGTGATGAGTGGTGTGCGTGAGTTATTCACCGTCGCGGCGCTGTTACTTGTGATTGGTATTGCTGTGATCATGCAACGGATTGGCTTGTCGATGGCATTAGGTACCTTCCTAGCGGGCGTACTTCTGGCTGAAAGTGAATATCGACACGAGCTTGAGATCGCGATTGATCCATTCAAAGGTTTACTGCTTGGTCTGTTCTTTATCTCTGTGGGTATGGCGGTAAACCTAGGTCTACTGGCAGAAAGCCCATTCGCAATACTTATTGCAGTGTCGTCGCTAGTCGTATTGAAAGGTTTGGTGCTGTATGCGCTGGCTCGTATCTTCGGCACTCAAGCTAAAGCACGCAGCCGAATGGCGATGATCCTTAGCCAAGGTGGTGAGTTCGCTTTCGTTATTTTTACTGCGGCGAGTGCTCAAGGCATCTTAAGTGGCGAACAAGTGTCGTTCTTACTGGTGGTTGTGAGCCTTTCTATGGTGACCACGCCATTGATGCTTAAACTGCAAGACCGATTCTTTGCACGTCAGCTTAATCAAATCAGTGAAAGTGCGATGTCTTCGGATGTGGTTGATCGCAGCCCTCGAGTGATTATTGCGGGCTTTGGTCGTTTTGGTCAGATCATTGGTCGTCTGATGTATGCCAACAAGATTCGTATCACTGTCCTTGAAAGTGATGCCAGCCAAATACACATCCTTAGAAAGTTCGGCTACAAGGTGTTTTACGGAGACTCGACTCACCTAGAGCTATTACGCGCAGCTGGTGCTGATAAAGCAGAGGCGATTGTGTTGTGTACTGACTCCCCAGATGAAATCATGAAAACCGTCGATTTATGTAAGCAGCACTTCCCACGCTTAAAGATCTTGGCGCGTGCACGAAGCCGTGTTGAAGCGTATCAACTACTTAACCACGGTGTGAGTAACTATTCGCGTGAAACCTTCCTTGGAGCATTGGATTTAGGTCGTCAAACATTGACTGAACTTGGCATGCATCCATATAAAGCGAAGCGAGCAGAAGCACACTTTAGAAAGTTGGATAATGGTATGCTGAAAGAGTTGCTGCCTCAGCATAACGAAGATGCAGAGTTAGCCCAAAGAGCGAAAGAGGCTCGTAAAGAACTTGAAGAGATCTTTGGACACGAGATGGAAAACGATCACCAATCTCGAAACTATTGGCAGTAGCTTGAAGTGATAACTCATGCTTGAGCTTAGAAATAGAGCTTGGGCATAGAAATAACAGACTATAGAACTAACCTAATAATAAACGCGGTCTCTGCTTAACTTATCAATAAAGTGAGTGGGAAGAACCGCGAATCCAGAGTAGTAAAGGATATGAACGTGAAACAGAAAAAACGCTTTATCGCAGGGGCAAGCTGCCCAAGTTGCAACACTCAAGACACACTCCGTTGGTGGATTGAAAATAATATCGAGCTGGTGGAATGTGTCGATTGTGACTTCACAGAACAGCGTAAACCGAAAACTGTAGAGAAATCTGAACACGCGAATCAAGAAATGATCGGTATTTTTAAGCCAGAATGATTGAGTTTCGTTAATTGATCCCCATAATATCCCGGTACAGAATTTTTCCTAAGCTCAACTGTTCGAGCTTAGTCCAAACCTCCTTGGAGCTCTCATGAAAATTGAAAAGAACGTAGTAGTTAGTGTTGCATATCAAGTGAAACTTGAAGATGGCGTAGTAGTTGACCAATCAACTGCAGAAGCTCCACTAGATTACCTTCACGGTCACAACAACCTAATTACAGGTCTTGAAAAAGAGCTTGAAGGCAAAGTAGCTGGCGACAAGTTCTCTGCAACTGTTACTCCAGAAGACGCATACGGCGAACACAACGACGCACTAGTTCAACGTGTTCCTGCTGACGTATTCCAAGGTGTTGAGCAAATCGAAGTTGGCATGCGTTTCCTAGCGGATACTGACCAAGGTCCAATCCCAGTTGAAGTTACTGAAGTAGATGGCGACGAAGTTGTTGTTGATGGTAACCACATGCTAGCTGGCCAAACTCTAACGTTTGACGTTGAAGTTGTAGCGGTTCGTGAAGCGACTGAAGAAGAAGTTCAACACGGTCACGTACACCAAGAAGGCGGCTGTGGCGGTCACGACCACGATCATGACCACGAAGGCGGTTGCTGTGGTGGCGAAGGCCATGACCACGGTGAAGAGAAAAAAGACGGCTGCTGCGGCGGCGGTAGCTGTGGTTCTCACTAATACCGAATTAACGGTTTAGTTTAAGAATCTTGAAAGCCTCCCTTGTGGAGGCTTTTTGCGTTTAGGAGTCTCGCTTTTTGACCTCGCTTTTCTCTACCAAACTAAGTGTCCGCAAATCTAAGCATTCGTAAAAGTTTGGTTTTCGTTATCAGACATCGAACCATGGATGTGGTATTGATAGCACAACATTATAAGACGACGTCAGTGGAGAGTTTGTATGTCACAGCCTTTTTCAATTGCCATTCATGGTGGTGCAGGAACCATCTTGCGCGAGCAAATGAGCTATGAATTAAAAGCGGGTATTACCGAGGCTTTGGAAAAATCGGTTTTGGCTGGTTATCAAATATTGCAATCGGGTGGTGATGCTCTGGATGCGGTAGTGGCATCGGTTAAGGTGATGGAAGACAGCCCGCACTTTAATGCCGGTAGGGGCTCTGTTTTAACGCATGATGAATTTGTTGAGATGGACGCTTCTGTGATGCATGGCCGCGAAATGGATGCAGGTGCTATTGCAGGCGTTCGCCATATCAAAAACCCAATTGAGCTTGCACGTGATGTGATGCGGAAAAGCGACCATGTGTTGCTGATTGGTGAAGGTGCCGAGAAGTTTGCGTTTGAGCATGACTACACCTTTACCGAGCAAGACTACTTCTTTACTGAGTGCCGCTATGACCAACTTCAGTCGATGAAAGAGAAAGGCATCTTTGCTCTGTCTGAAGCGAAATATGATGAACAGCAAGCTGAGAAATACCCTGACGATAAAAAGTACGGCACGGTTGGTGCGGTCGCATTAGACCAAGCGGGTAACTTAGCGGCAGCAACCAGTACCGGTGGCGTGACCAATAAGAAATACGGTCGTGTGGGTGACTCTCCGATCATTGGTGCAGGAACCATCGCTGAAAATGGCAATGTTGCCGTCTCAACAACCGGGATGGGTGAGTTCTTCCTACGTAAAATGGTCGCCAGTGATGTCGCAGCACGAATGCGTTATCTGAAAGAAGATGTGCACACCGCTTGTGAAACGATCATTCAAGGTGAATTGAAAACCATGGGTGGAGAAGGTGGCTTGATCGCTATCGATGGCCAAGGCGATATACATTTTGGTATGAACAGCTCAGGAATGTATCGTGCAAGCGTTGATACTCAAGGTCGTGTTGAAGTGAAGATTTATGCCGACGACTAAGTTGGTATCGGCTTAATTGGCTTTAGCTTATTCACTGAGATGAAATAAACAAAAGGGCGACAGATAAGTATCTGTCGCCCTTTTAGTTTTCTATGTCCCGTCCTGAAATGTGTTTACACATTGAGGACGAGAAACTAACGATATGCGTCGTTAGATTTAATTGGTTATTTTGAACCGCACTTAATAGTGTGGAGGTGGCGTCTCTTCTGATGCGTCAGCTAGATTAGAGCCATCCATATTTTTTACTTTGCCAACCACGAACTTCATCTGATCTTGCATTCTCGTGATTAACATTTGTTGTTGGCTAAGCGCTTCATTGAGTTCTTCAATGGTCTGTTCTTGGAAAGCTAGCTGACACTCTAGGTCATTTACGCGGCTTTCTAGTTGTTCAACTCGCTTTTCTGTCATCGTTCTTAATCCACATTCCAAGCTTGGGCAATGCCCGCAGAGGTGCCCGATATCACACGGTTCTTATCATCAAAGGCTGCATCATACACTACCGCACGAGGAGGGCGAGCATCTTTTAGTGGCTCAGCATCGTGGCGAGAAATTCGTTTGCCATCCTGAGTATTCCACACACTCACTTGGCTGGATGGCGTGCCCGTCACCAACATGCTGCCGTCATCAGAAAAACGAGCACTCGAAAAAATCAACTGTCGAGACCAGCTTTGCAATTGCGCTTGAGGTTCGCCCGTTTCAAGATCCCAAATCATCGCTTGATTGCCGCCATCAGAGGTAAAAGCCAGCTCGCCATCGCGTTGTAGCGCGACTCGTACTACTCTTTGTTCATGCTCAAAGGTGCGTAATACCAAGCCTGACTCGGTATCCCACAGGTAGGCTTTATAGTCGTTGCCACCTGATAATGCGTAGCGACCATTGGAAGAAAGGGAAACAGAATTAACTTTTTCTCGGTGAGCAAGGAACTCAAGACGGCGTCCGGTGACTAAGTCCACATAGATCGCTTTGCCATTAGACAGGCCAAGCAATACTTTTTCACCATTGCTAGAGATATCGACATCGCGAATTAAGCCATCGGAGATAGACCAAAGCCCTTGTGCTTGAGTCCAAGAGAGGTCCCAAACGGCGAAGTTCATCTGGCTTGCGGTAATGGCAAAGCGGCCATTGTCCGAGATACGGATACGCGATACTTGGTTTTCTAATTGATCTTGTGGGCCGAGTTGAGCTAACTCTTTGTTTTCGGCAAGGTCCCAAAGCAATAGTTGTTTTTTCTGAGAGTAGAGCAGGGCGAAGCGTCCATCTCTGCTAAGGGCAAAGCTGGTGGCACCATTGGGTTCTATTTCCCAACGTTGCTCATCATCTTGGAAGAAAAAACATCCATTTAACAAGGCGATGACAATTGTACATAGCAATGAGTGGAAAAATATTCGCATCACATCTAATAATCCGGTTTGTGTCGAAAGACATATGACTAGTATATTGTTATAACTAACGTATTCACACCAATCTAATCATTAGATTTGTGCACAATAACCAATGGCTTGGCCATTAATTGGAGAATTCAATGAAATCAGTTTTAAAAGTATCACTGCTTGCCGCAACGGTTATGCTAGCAGTTGGTTGTCAGAAAGAAGAACCAAAGGCAGAAGCTCCACAGGTTGAAGAAGTTAAAGTTGAAGCAGTAAACTTTAAAACAGAAGACGACAAAGCGGCATACGCAATCGGCGTATCTTTCGCTAACTACCTAAGCACAAGCATTGATAAGCCAAGCGAACTAGGTATTAACCTAGACAAAGATATGGTTCTTCAAGGTATCGAAGACGTATTCGCAGAGAAAACTGCACTGAACGAAGAAGAAACTCGCGCAGCTCTTGAAGCTCTAGACAAGCGTGTTGCTGAAACTATGCAAGCACAAGCGGCAGAGAAATCAGCTGAAACTAAGAAAGCAGGTGATGACTTCCGCGCTGAGTTCGCAAAGACTGAAGGCGTAGAGCAAACTGAGTCTGGTCTACTTTACCAAGTAATGACTGCTGGTGAAGGCGCTTCTCCAAAAGACACTGATACCGTTCAAGTACACTACAAAGGTACGCTAACAGACGGTACTCAGTTCGACAGCTCTTACGATCGTGGTGAACCAGCAACATTCCCACTTAACCGCGTAATCCCAGGCTGGACTGAAGGCGTACAACTGATGCAAGTTGGTTCTAAGTACAAGTTCGTTATCCCGCCAGAGCTAGCATACGGTGAGCAAGACACACCGACTATCCCTGCTAACTCAACGCTAGTATTCGAAGTAGAACTACTAAACATCGATAACGCTGAAGCAGCTCCTGCACAGTAATATCGGTTAAAAGCCTCGTACTAAAATACGTTGATTGAATAAAAAGCCTAACTTTGAGTTAGGCTTTTTTTATGATTTGAAGATGAGTATTTGATTTTTAAACTTGTTCTAAATCACTAGTTGCAATGTTAGCTAGGTGTGCAATTAAAATTTTCTGATAAACTTACATAAATTTGTTGATTTTTCACACGAAGGTAAGGAATAAGTGACTACTACAGAAACAGTCAATGCAGATGTGTTACTTGAAATGGAATCAGTCCACGTTATGCCATTCAGTGAACACGATAAAATCATTCTAAGATCTTATGAGGCCGTTGTTGACGGTATTGCGAGCCTTATTGGTCCGTTTTGTGAAATCGTTTTGCACTCTTTAGAAGACCTCAATACTTCTGCGATTAAAATTGCCAACGGCGAAAATACAGGTCGTCAGGTTGGCTCGCCGATCACCGATCTTGCATTGAAGATGCTAAAAGATATTGAAGGTTCTAAGCGTAACTTCTCACGTTCATACTTCACTCGCGCTAAAGGCGGAGTGTTGATGAAGTCGATCACGGTTGCTATCCGCAACGGTGAAGACCGAGTGATTGGCCTACTGTGTATTAACGTGAATCTAGACGCGCCATTCTCACAAGTGCTGCAATCGTTCATGCCTACACAAGACGCAGACGAAGCCGCATCATCGGTTAACTTCGCTAGTGACGTTGAAGAACTTGTCGACCAAACGGTTGAACGCACCATTGAAGAAATTAACGCTGACAAATCGGTATCGAACAATACTAAGAACCGTCAGATCGTGATGGAGCTGTACGACAAAGGTATTTTCGATATTAAAGACGCGATCAACCGCGTTGCTGAGCGACTGAACATCTCTAAGCACACCGTGTACCTATACATCCGCCAACGTAAAACAGAGGATGAAGAGGGTTGCTAAGCTATACACTCCTAGTGAATGGGCCAGTCTATGGCTCACAGTCAGCAAGAAGTGCCTACCAGTTTGCCGTGGCTCTGATTAAACAGGGCCACAAACTTCACAGTGTGTTCTTCTATCAAGATGGCGTCAGTAACGGCTCAGACCTTACCGTACCGGCTAACGATGAATTTGATTTAGCTTCTGCTTGGCAAAAGCTGGCTGATGAACACGATGTTAGCCTTGAAACCTGTGTGGCAGCTGCGCTAAGACGCGGAGTGATTAGCTCTGAAGAAGCAGAGCAACATCAACTAAGTGCCTCTAACCTAGCCACTGGATTTACTCAAGCCGGATTAGGGAGCTTATCGGAAGCGCTACTAACGCAAGATAGGGTTGTGCAGTTTTGAGAAAGTTAGCCTTTATATTTAACAGTTTCCCTCATACGACCGCTGCGGGTAGAGAAGGGTTAGACGCCCTGCTTGCTGCGTCCGCATATAGTGAAGACATTGCCGTGTTCTTTGTTGGCGATGGCGTGACACAGCTTCTCAAAGCGCAGCAGCCCGACGAAACACTATCGCGTGACTACATCTCTGCATTCAAACTTATGGACCTGTACGACATCGAACAGGTGTATGTGTGTCAGCGTAGTCTGAGTCAGTTTGGTCTTTCAGCAGACAACCTGCTGATCGATGTGACCACCGTTGAAGCCGACGAGTTAACGCAGAAGTTAGCTCAGTGCCAACAGATACTGACTTTCTAGGGGACGCTATGCTTCATATTGTAAAATCAGTCGACAAACTTAAACTCGCATTGACCTATTCTCAGCCACAAGATCAGTATCTTTTGGTGGAAGATGCGGTGTATGTTTGCCTTCCCAATCATGAGTTATTCACTCAAATCTGCGCAGTAGAGCAGGTGTCGGTGTTAAAACCAGATCTCGATAGCCGAGGTTTACAACTACTTGTCTCAAGTACCATTGATCAAGTTGACTTCGATGGCTTCGTTAAACTGACGGTTTTGAACGACAAATCAGTCACTTGGTAGCTGTGTTTTATCAGTTTGGTTAAAAGTAGACCATCCTGAGCTCTAGACGGCTAAAAAAGATCTGTATATTTCTTGACACACCTCCCACTGCTGAATAGAATTTTGCGTCCCTAATTACGACTTGTGATTAGGGATAGATTTTTCACAAAGCTTACTTTCAAGTAAATTTCAGGAGCTAGTTAATGGCAACTATTAACCAGTTGGTTCGCAAACCTCGTGTAAAGCAAGTTGTTAAAAGCAACGTGCCTGCACTAGAAGCGTGCCCACAAAAACGTGGTGTATGTACTCGTGTTTACACTACTACACCTAAAAAACCTAACTCGGCACTACGTAAAGTATGTCGTGTACGTCTAACTAACGGTTTCGAAGTAACTTCGTACATCGGCGGTGAAGGCCACAACCTACAAGAGCACAGTGTTGTACTAATCCGTGGCGGTCGTGTAAAAGACCTTCCGGGTGTTCGTTACCACACTGTTCGCGGCGCACTTGACTGTGCTGGCGTTAACGACCGTAAACAAGGTCGTTCTAAGTACGGTGTGAAACGTCCTAAGTCTTAATTGATTCTCTTTTTTAAAAAGAAATCGTTAAGTAAGGCCAAACACTATTTTATTTATTATTCTGAAAAGTTTTGGAAAAAACCTGAAGAAGACAACGGAGAATATCCATGCCACGTCGTCGCGTAATAGGTCAGCGTAAGATCCTTCCAGATCCTAAGTTCAAATCTGAATTGCTGGCAAAATTCGTTAACATCCTTATGGTTGACGGAAAGAAATCTACTGCAGAAAAAATCGTTTACACTGCACTAGATTCAATGGCTGAGAAGTCTGGTAAAGACCACTTAGCTGTATTTGAAGAAGCTCTTGAAAATGTTCGCCCAGCGGTAGAAGTTAAATCTCGCCGTGTAGGTGGTTCAACTTACCAAGTACCTGTAGAAGTTCGTCCGGTTCGCCGTAACGCTCTTGCTATGCGTTGGGTAGTTGAAGCTGCGCGTAAGCGTGGTGAAAAATCTATGGCTCAACGCCTAGCTGCTGAAATGCTAGACGCGTCTGAGAACAAAGGTACTGCGGTTAAGAAACGTGAAGACGTTCACCGCATGGCTGACGCAAACAAAGCGTTCGCACATTACCGTTGGTAATACCTTTTTAGTGCTGCAAGGTTCCTTGCAGCACTTCTTTAGTTCCTATGCTTATGCTAGGAACTATTGCTATTTCTAGGGCAAGCAATTTTTAGCGAAGCATCTCTTTTAACGCCTAATCTAGACATAGCAATAGTCCCTAAGTCTCTAATAAGAGGATTCAACCGTGGCTCGTAAAACTCCTATAGAGCAATACCGTAATATCGGTATCGTTGCTCACGTAGATGCAGGTAAAACAACCACAAGTGAACGTATTCTGTTCTATACCGGTCTTTCTCACAAAATCGGCGAAGTTCACGATGGTGCAGCAACCATGGACTGGATGGAGCAAGAGCAAGAGCGCGGTATTACGATCACTTCAGCAGCAACCACTACGTTTTGGCGTGGTATGGAAGCTCAGTTCTCGGACCACCGTATTAACATCATCGACACTCCTGGACACGTTGACTTCACAATCGAAGTAGAACGTTCTCTGCGTGTGCTTGATGGTGCAGTTGTTGTGTTCTGTGGCTCATCTGGTGTTGAACCTCAGTCAGAGACAGTATGGCGTCAAGCTGATAAGTACCAAGTTCCACGTATGGTTTTCGTTAATAAAATGGACCGTACCGGCGCTGACTTCTTGCGCGTAGTTGAACAGATCAAGGACCGCTTAGGCGCAACTCCTGTTCCAATTCAACTGAACATTGGTGCTGAAGAAAACTTCCAAGGCGTTGTCGATCTTATCAAGATGAAGGCAATTAACTGGAATGAAGCTGACCAAGGCATGACTTTCACGTACGAAGATATTCCTGCAGACATGCAAGAAATGGCTGAAGAATATCGTACAGAACTTGTTGAAGCTGCTGCAGAAGCAAATGAAGAGCTGATGGATAAGTACCTTGAAGAAGGTGAACTAACAGAAGCTGAAATCAAACAAGGTCTTCGTACTCGTACCCTTAATAATGAAATCGTACTTGCTACTTGTGGTAGTGCATTCAAAAACAAAGGTGTACAAGCTGTTCTAGATGCAGTTGTTGATTTCCTTCCTTCTCCAGTCGATGTACCTGCAATTAAAGGTATCGATGAAGATGAGAACGAAGCAGAGCGTCACGCAGACGACAAAGAACCGTTCTCAGCGCTAGCATTTAAGATTGCAACAGACCCATTCGTTGGTACTTTAACTTTCATCCGTGTTTACTCTGGTGTTGTTGAAAGCGGTAAAACAGCTTATAACTCTGTGAAGAAACAACGTGAACGCTTAGGTCGCATTGTTCAAATGCACTCAAACAAGCGAGAAGAAGTAAAAGAAGTACGAGCAGGTGACATCGCAGCCATCATTGGCCTGAAAGATGTGACTACTGGTGAAACCCTTTGTGACCAGAACCATAAGATTGTTCTTGAGCGCATGGAGTTCCCAGACCCAGTTATTCAGATCGTTGTAGAGCCAAGCTCTCAAGCTGATCAAGATAAAATGACTATCGCTCTAGGTAAACTAGCAGCGGAAGACCCATCGTTCCGCGTTGATATGGATGCGGAAACTGGCCAGACTCTGATTTCTGGTATGGGTGAACTACACTTAGATATCATCGTTGACCGTATGAAGCGCGAATTTAGCGTGAACTGCAACGTTGGTAACCCGCAAGTGGCTTACCGTGAGACTATTCGTGGTACAGCGAAAGCGGAAGGTAAATTTATCCGTGAACATGGTGGTAAAGGTCAGTACGGTCACGTATGGCTGAAACTAGAACCATCAGAAGCTGGCGAAGGCTTTGTCTTTGTGGATGAAATTGCCAATGGTATCGTACCGAAAGAGTTTATCGCTTCAGTTGCTAAAGGCGTTGAAGAGCAGATGAACAATGGTGTGCTTGCTGGCTATCCAGTTTTGGATATCAAAGCTACACTATATGATGGTTCTTACCATGAAACAGATTCAAGTGAGATGGCGTTTACAATCGCTGCCTCTATGGCTTTCAGAACGGGTGCACTTGAAGCGCAACCGGTTCTGCTTGAGCCTATGATGAAAGTTGAAGTAACTACTCCAGAAGACTGGATGGGTGACGTTGTTGGCGATATTAACCGTCGTCGCGGCATCATCGAAGGTATGGACGAGGGGACAGCTGGCCTGAAGATAATTCGTGCACAAGTTCCGTTGTCTGTCATGTTCGGTTACGCAACTGATTTACGTTCTGCGACACAAGGTCGTGCTTCTTACTCTATGGAGTTTAGTGAGTACGCTGAAGTGCCTAACAATGTTGCAAAAGCAATCATTGCAGAGCGTGGTTAAACAAAAGGAAGGCATTTTTTTTCATTTTTTGAAAGAACAATGCGTCCAAATATTGCGCTAACGAGAGTTGGCGCATAAAATAGCAATTTCTGGCGCGTCTCGCTCAATAATGAACGTGGCGAATCATAACTAGGAAGGAACACGATTGTGTCTAAAGAAAAATTTGAACGTACGAAACCGCACGTAAACGTTGGTACTATCGGCCACGTTGACCACGGTAAAACAACTCTAACTGCTGCTATCTGTACTACTCTTGCAAAAGTATACGGCGGTGTTGCTAAAGATTTCGCATCTATCGATAACGCTCCAGAAGAGCGTGAGCGCGGTATCACAATCGCAACTTCTCACGTTGAGTACGACACTCCAGCACGTCACTACGCACACGTAGACTGTCCAGGACACGCGGATTATGTTA
>NZ_JBFSUX010000081.1:0-17163 GCF_041467595.1 Vibrio sp. 10N.247.311.13
TATGAACTCGCTAAGTCTCTTGATTAACCAGACTTGTGATCAAGAGACAGCCTATATAGGTGCCTTTTGCTATCTGATTTCTTATCGTGCTGATTAAAGTTTTATATCGTCAAGGCTAAAATCAAGACCTAGGTTCATCTCTCTCAGCTCTTTCTCAAGCTGCCTACGATCGTTGATGGCTTCGATTTCACGCCACTTACGCTTGAGTGGTTTCGAGCGTGATTTTTGAGTTACACGAGGCATTTCTAGTTCTGATACTTCATCGAATTGAAAGCTATCCATAAGCCATATCTCCTTCCGTGGGACTAGTTCTTACGAACCAATAAATATCATATTTAGGTTCACAATAACTTTGATTTGTTTCTCATTTGTTTCAAATCCATGAAGCTTTTGTTCTATTTTCTTATGCATGCTCACACATTGTGAGAATTATTATGTATAAAAAACAGGCAAACAAACCTAAGTAAACGATTAAATTGGGGGTTATTGAATGTTAATTCATTGTGCGAATGGAATAGCGTTTTGACTACAATGCATTGAAGTGCACATGGTGCCGTGCGGTATAGGGATCTCATTGGCCTAGAAAAAAACGAAGATCTTCACTATACCTTGTAAAACCTAGGCTGACGTCATTTTTATAGGATGGTGTTCTTGTTGGGGTAGTGCCGTGGCTGTTGTTGATATTATGTCCCGATAATGTGACTTTTATTGGGCTGCATTGTTGAAAGTTGTGTTAACAAAAGGTGTGTTATTAGTGAAATGTCATTTTAATATAAGTGTATTTGCATATTGATTTTTAGGCCGTCTCGCTGCATTATCCGCCCGTCAAAAAATACACTGATACGTAAAATGGATGCATGAAGCGACATTTACAGTCTCAATCGCCGCAAGAATATAACAAGAGTGCCGACACAACATTGACAGAGGCATAGGCGATTAAGAGGAAGGCTAGGAAGCATGATCGGTGCTTAAACTCAATTACGAGGTTCACGTGACAGACTTAATCAATTTGATGAACGATCTCCTTTGGGGATCTATCTTAGTTTACTTACTGGTTGGTGTGGGTATCTACTTCACTGTACGACTAGGCTTCATTCAATTTCGCCATTTCGGCCACATGTTCTCTGTTCTTAGAAACAGCCGTAAAGCAGACAGTGCTGGTATCTCTTCTTTCCAAGCTCTTTGTACTAGTCTCGCTGCTCGTGTAGGTACGGGTAACATGGCAGGTGTTGCTGTAGCACTAACCGCTGGTGGCCCTGGTGCTATCTTCTGGATGTGGCTAATCGCAATGCTAGGTATGGCAACATCGTTTGCAGAAAGCACACTGGCACAGCTATACAAAACGCGTGATAACGACGGTAACTACCGCGGCGGCCCTGCATACTACATGGAGAAAGGCCTAGGCATGCGTTGGATGGGGGTTCTATTCTCTATCTTCCTCATCATTGCATTTGGTCTTGTATTCAACGCGGTTCAAGCGAACGCGATTGCAAGCGCAATGAATACGGCATTCGACCTTGAGCGTAGCTACGTTGGTGTTGGTATCGTAATCATCTCTGCGTTCGTTATCTTCGGTGGTATCCGTAAGATTGCACGCACAGCAGAAATCATCGTTCCAATCATGGCATTGGCTTACCTAGCGATCGCTATGTACGTGATGTTCGCGAACATCGAGAAAGTGCCTGAAGTACTGGCTCTTATCTTCAAGAGTGCATTCGGTCTGCAAGAAGCAGCAGCGGGTGGCCTAGGTTACGCAATCGCACAAGCGATGATTAACGGCATCAAACGTGGTTTGTTCTCGAACGAAGCGGGTATGGGTTCTGCGCCAAACGCAGCAGCTTCTGCTACGCCTTACCCACCGCACCCAGCATCACAAGGTTACGTGCAAATGCTAGGCGTGTTCATGGATACCATTGTTATCTGTTCAGCAACAGTCGCAATCATCCTGATGTCTGGTGAGTATGTACCACACGGTGAAGTAACGGGTATCGAACTAACGCAACGTGCACTAACAGCACAAGTGGGCGAATGGGGCGGCATTTTTGTAGCGGTAGCGATTTTCTTCTTCGCTTTCACTTCAATCATTGCAAACTACTCGTACGCTGAAACGAACCTTATCTTCCTTGAGCACAACAACAAGAAGGGCCTAGTGCTGTTCCGTATCGTTGTTCTGGGTATGGTTATGTTCGGTTCTCTAGCGACGTTACCAACGGTATGGGCACTGGCTGACGTATCGATGGGCCTAATGGCGATTGTTAACTTGGTGGCGATTATCCTGCTATCAGGTATCGTGATTAAGCTAGCGAAAGACTACAACCGCCAACTAGACGCGGGTAAAGTACCAACATTCGATTCGAATGACTTCCCAGAGCTTAAGTCTCAGCTGGAAGACGGTATTTGGGACAACAACAAGAAGTAATCTTGTTGGAGCGATAAACGGCTCATCCTAAAGTGATTAGAAAGGCTAAGGTTTCGACCTTAGCCTTTTTGTTTGCCTGTCATTTGTCTCATTCTGTCTATCGAAGCTCATTCTCCCTATCGAAGTAATAGGAAGAGTCATAAAGACAAGTTGATGTTTTTTCTATACTCTAGCAGCATCCAGTTAGATAACCGATTAGGGTAAAGTTATGTTAGTTGTCGTTTCTCCAGCCAAAACACTTGATTACGAATCCCCATTAGCGACGGAACGCTTTAGTCAGCCTGAGTTTGTTGAACACTCTGCTGAGCTGATTGAAGAGTGCCGCAAACTGACGCCAGTAGATATTTCTGCACTGATGAAAGTCAGCGATAAAATCGCAGGGTTGAACGTAGCGCGCTTTGAGCAGTGGAGCGAGACCTTTACCCAAGACAACGCACGCCAAGCAATCCTAGCCTTTAAAGGCGATGTATACACTGGCCTAGACGCTGAAACGCTATCGGATGAAGATTTTGACTACGCACAAGACCACCTGCGCATGCTTTCTGGGTTATATGGCTTGCTTAAGCCATTAGATTTGATGCAGCCATACCGCCTAGAGATGGGTACACGCTTAGCCAATGCTCGTGGTACTAACTTGTACCAGTTCTGGGGCAACATCATCACAGACAAGCTGAATGAAGCGTTGAATGCTCAAGGCGACAATGTGTTGATCAACTTGGCGTCTAACGAATACTTTAAAGCCGTGAAGCCGAAGAACTTGGATGGCCAAGTGATTACCCCTGTATTCAAAGACTGCAAGAACGGTCAGTACAAGGTGATCAGTTTCTACGCGAAGAAAGCGCGTGGCATGATGGCTCGCTACATCATCGAGAACAAGATCGACTCGGTTGAGGCGCTGACCCAGTTTGATACGGCGGGCTACTACTTCGTTGAAGAAGAGTCGAACGCGAAAGAGCTTGTCTTTAAGCGCGAAGAGCAAAACTAGTAGTCCTTGGCTAACGAGTAGCTCTCGGTTTTAGCCTGATAACAGACCAGATAGAGAAAAGCCCCATGCAGCGAACTGCATGGGGCTTTTTTATTGAATCGTTGAAGATGGTAGATTACTTCTTCTTTGCTGCTTTCTTTTTCTTCGCGATTTTTTTCTTCTTCGCGATTTTTTGTTTCTCTACCGCTTTCTTATCTTCTTTCTTCGGCTTCTTCTTCTTAGTCACGGCCGCTTTCTTATGCGTAGGGCGCATGCCTTCGATGAAGCGTTCTTTGATTGGTTCGTCTGTGTAACGAGCCACACGCTCAATCATTAGTTGATCGTGCGCTTCAATGATAGAAACCGCGTTACCTTTTTTACCAGCACGAGCCGTACGGCCAATACGGTGTAGGTATACGTCAGCAGTACGTGGCATGTCGTAGTTGATTACGTGGCTTACGTCTGGAAGGTCGATACCACGAGCAGCAACGTCAGTCGCTAGTAGTACGTTTACAGAGCCGTCACGGAAACGAGCAATCGCGTTGTTACGACGATCTTGAGGCATTTCACCTTGGATCCACGCACATGGGATTTGCGCGCTTTCAAGTTGAGCTCGTAGATCACCTAGACGATCACGCGTCTTCAAGAATACGATGCTGCGCTCAGCTTGCTCTGTGATGACGTGCTTTAGGATGTTTAGCTTGTGCTCTGCCGTGTCTGCACGGTGGTACCACTGAGTGATCTTCTTACGCTCACGAAGTGATGATTTCGCATCGATCTCCGCTGGGTTTTTAAGTAGATCTTCAGTGAAGCCTTCAATGCCTTTACCTTCTAGTGTTGCTGAGAACAGTAAAGTTTGTTTACGCCAGCGACACTCTGCAGACAGACGGTCAACAACAGGACCAAAGCCCATGTCTAGCATGCGGTCGGCTTCATCTAGAACCAGCCATTCAATCGCACGACAGTCAAAACGCTCGCCTTCAATGTATTCCATCAAACGGCCAGGTGTTGCTACTACGATATCTTGAGTGGTACTTAAGATATCTGCGTGCTCTTGGTACATAACACCGCCCGTGATCGTGAAGATATTTAGGCTGGTGTATTTAGCAAGCTCACGTGCTTGTTCGGTGATCTGCATTGCTAGCTCACGCGTTGGCGTCAGGATAAGCATACGTGCAGGGCCAGATTTCTTACGTGGGAAATCCAGTAGGTATTGCAGTGCTGGCAATACAAATGATGCTGTTTTACCAGTACCTGTTGGCGCAGAAGCCAAAACGTCTCTTCCATCTAACGCTTGTGGGATTGCTTCAGCTTGTATCTGTGTTGGACGTTCGTAGCCCATTTCGTCAATTGCTTTAAGCAGCTCTTGGTTTAGATCGAGTTCTGCAAAGGTTCTGATCACTGTTGTTTCTCCACAAGCAATAAATGTTTCTGCCTCAAAAAGCAGACGATAAAAAAGAGTAGTCGGACATTATAGAAGCATTAGTGATTAGGATCACATGGTATTTGCTACATCTTGAGATAAAAATCTTTAGTGAGCGCAATAAATGCTTCGCTATAACCACCTTGATGGTGAATTGTAAGCGATTCGCGCTGCAAATCTTGCTCGCAAGCAGGATCTTTAGATAACTCGAATAAAATTCGGCTAGCTGGCTTTTTATCTGTTGTTTTTACATCAAGGCGTTTTGCTAGATACCAACCACATTGCTCGGCAAGCTTGATAAAACCTTCCCCCTCAGGCGTCGGTAGGATGAAACTGGCAGTCGCGGCGTCGGTTGTTATCTCGAAACAACGCTGGGCAAGCGCTAAATGATCCAAGCTGTCGGTGTGCCTGGCGGTGGCTCTTTGGCTTTGCTGCGCCTGTTCTCCAGAGTTGAAGTAGGGCGGGTTACAGATGATCGCATCAAACCTTTGTGGAAAGTCGGTTGTTAACACGCTGCCGTGATCAAGGGAGATACGATTTTGCCAAGGCGACTGCTCAATATTGACAGTGGCAGCATCAATAGCGTGTTGATCAATATCTATCGCAGAGATTGAAGCATCTTCAAAACGCTGCGCAGCCATCAAAGCCAGCAGACCTGTCCCGGTTCCAATATCGAGTACACATGATCTTTGTGGCAAGCTTACCCAAGCGCCAAGTAATACGCCATCGGTACTGACTGGCATACCGCTTTTCCCGCCGTAAATTGAGAATTGCTTAAAATTGAAGCTTTTAGTTTGCACTGTTTTGTCTTTCATTAATGTTCTGAGTATCGAGATATTTTAAGTGATTAGCTCTAATGTTAACCGCTTGTATGAATCAATGTTCTGCTTGGAAGAATATTGTTGTGCATTATGGTTAGTTTATAATTGTGGCTATTTTTCTATAGCTAGTGGAATCCACTGCTTTTTGTTCTCATATGCAAATTTATATGGTGTTTTTGTGTGGTGACTTGCAGCTAGCCAGTTGTTTCGTCATTATGCGCGACTATTTTATAGATTGATTGGCAGCTTTGAGCTGTAACATTCATGTAAGCACAACATAAATTCATAAATATAATTAAGGATTATCTGTGAAACAGAGTCTAAAACTAACAGATATAATGGCATTGGGCTTTATGCTTTTTGCGTTTTTCTTGGGTGCGGGTAACATCATCTTCCCACCTCTAGCTGGCCAATTAGCCGGTGATCACTTCCTTCCAGCGATGTCTGGTTTTCTGCTGACTGCCGTTGGTCTGCCGTTAATCACTATCGTCGCGGTCGCAGTGGCTGGTGGCTCTTGGGGTCACTTAACTAAAGATCTTCCTAAGAAAGCAGCAACCATCATGGCTGTACTGATCTTTATCATTATCGGTCCTGCATTTGCTGCACCGCGTACTGGCCTTGTTGCCTATGAGATGGCGGTGAAACCGTTCTTCATCGATGCCTCTCAAGCTCACCTAACTCTCTTTTCGATTGCATTTTTTGCAGTAGCGATGTTCTTCTCATGGTCGCAAGGTAAGCTTATTGACGTCATTGGTAAGGTGCTAACACCTGCACTGTTCGTTGGTTTGGTTGTGCTGGCGATTGCTGTATTCGTTAACCCTCAAGGCGATATTCTTGCGGCTCACGGTGAGTACATCACTCAACCACTAACCAAAGGTTTCCTTGAAGGCTACAACACCATGGATACTTTTGCTTCTTTGATGTTTGGTATGCTGATTGTTGATGCGATTCGTAGCAAGGGCATTACTGACCGTGCAGCGACGACTAAGTACCTAATTAGCGCGGGTTGTATTGCCGCAGCGGGTCTGGCGTTTGTTTACATCTCTCTATTTTTCCTAGGCGCAACAAGTGCAACAGTCGCAGCTGGTGCAGACAATGGCGGTGCTATTTTAAGCCTATACGTTCAATCGTTGTTTGGTCCTTCTGGTCAGCTAGTGCTTTCTGTGATCGTACTATTAGCATGTCTAACTACGGCGATTGGCCTTGTGTCAGCATGTTCTGATTACTTCAGCTCGCTAACGCCTCTGTCTTACAAGACTTGGGTAATCATCAATGGTGTAGCTTGTGCAACCGTTGCGAACGTTGGTCTTTCTCAACTGATTTCTCTGTCTGTTCCAGTACTGTTTGCACTGTACCCAGTCGCTATTGCGTTGGTTGCTCTGACATTCTTACGTAGCCGTTTCCCTAATCCAAAAGCGGCTTACCGCGTAGTGGTATTAGTGTCACTGCTGTTTGCTCTTATTGATGGCGCTAAAGTAGCGGGTGTAGACGTGTCTGCACTTAAGATGCTGCCACTGTTTGAGATCGGTATGGGTTGGTTGCTTCCAACAACGGCTGCAATCATCTGTATGTTCTTTGTTGGCAAGTCAACAGAACAAGAGATGGCTGAAGAGACTGTTTAATCTTCCGTTGAGATTAGATTATCCTTCGAGATGAAATAGAAAAGGCCTCATTACTTCGCAGTAATGAGGCCTTTTTGTATTCTGTGGTCTTTTTATATCCAGCTAGTTACTTGGTTAGCTACTTAGCCGGGAGTACTTCTGTTTGGTTATAGCTTTTCGCTGTACTCAACCAGTACTTGCTCAACCCAGCTTGCGATACGGTCGTCGCTTAGCTCGTATTGTGAATCTTCATCAAGCGCCAAACCAACGAATTGAGATTTGTCTTCGGTTAACGCTTTAGACGCTTCGAACTCGTAGCTGTCATCGTTTGGCCAGAAGCCAACAAACTCTGCACCCGCGGTTTTCAGTTCATCATGCAATAGACCCATCGCATCTAGGAACCATTCGCCGTAGCCTTCTTGGTCACCCAAACCAAACAGAGCCACAACCTTGCCTTTCATAGGCGTGGTTGCGATGTCCTCCCACAGTTCATTCCAATCTTCTTGGATTTCACCGAAGTCCCAAGTCGAGATGCCCAGCAATAAAAGGTCGTAGTCCGCCATCAATGAAAGAGGGCTTTCTTTCACGTTATGGATATCAACTAGGTCTTCACCAATAATGCCGCGAATTTTCTCTGCTGCCATTTCTGTGTAGCAGGTGGTTGAGCCGTAAAATAATCCAATTTTCATAGCAAACGTTCGATTTTAATTTCAGATGGCGAATTCTAACCATAAATCGACTTCGATTGCAGCGATTATCCGCTCAAGTCGTAATTTTTATGGCATTCATATTTGCTCTGGCATACTCTCAAAACAGTTTCCAATATTGTGAGTAACACTATGCAGTCGCCTCAAGGGCAGAGCGCAGACCACGGTCTCGTTGAGCAGTTTTTAGATGCTATGTGGATGGAGCGAGGATTATCGGAGAATACGCTTGTCTCGTACCGTACCGATTTGTCCAAGTTATTAGCGTGGATGGAAAAGAACAATTACCGCCTCGACTTCATTAGCCTTTCAGGTTTACAGGATTATCAAGGCTGGTTAGCCGACGCCGATTTTAAGCAGACCTCTCGTGCCCGTATGTTGTCGGCGATTCGTCGCTTGTTCCAATATTTGCACCGCGAGAAAATCAGAGGCGATGATCCAAGTGCCTTGTTGATCAGCCCGAAGCTGCCGCAACGCTTGCCGAAAGATTTGAGCGAAGAACAGGTTGATGCTTTGCTCGATGCGCCAGATCCGAACGATCCGATTGAGCTTCGCGATAAGGCGATGCTTGAGTTACTCTATGCAACCGGTTTGCGTGTGACAGAACTGGTTAGCTTGACGATGGAAAACATCAGCCTAAGACAGGGCGTGGTGCGTGTTATTGGTAAGGGTGGCAAAGAGCGCTTAGTACCAATGGGCGAAAATGCGGTGGATTGGATAGAGACTTTTATTGAACAGGGTCGTCCACATCTACTTGGCGAAAACAGTTCTGATGTGGTTTTTCCGAGTAAACGCGCCAAGCAAATGACCCGTCAGACGTTCTGGTATCGTATTAAGCACTACTCGGTCGTCGCTGGTATCGACACAGAATTGTTGTCACCACACGTATTGAGACACGCTTTTGCGACGCATTTACTGAACTATGGCGCAGATCTCAGGGTCGTACAGATGTTACTTGGGCATAGTGACTTATCGACTACCCAAATTTATACTCACGTGGCGACTGAAAGGCTCAAGCAAATTCATGCGCAGCATCACCCACGTGCTTAAATCCATTTATTTTTAAGGTGAACTTAATGAGCGTATTACGCCGTCTTCCTCTACTAGCGCTTCCTCTTATGATTACTGCATGTAATGCATCAGAAGCGAAAGTAGAAACAACATCAACAGCCGTAGAAGCTGCTCCAGCTCAAGCTATTGATACAGCTGCGTTAACTAAGCGTTTTGAAAAAATCGGTATTAAGGTCGATAAGATTGTGCCTTCGGATATCGATGGTCTTTTAGAAGTTCAAACCAACAGCGGCATTATCTTTTCTTCTCCAGAGGGCGATCACTTTCTAGCCGGCACTCTTTACTCTTTGGATGAAAACGGAAAGTTCAGTGATGTTTTGGCTGAGCGTCAAGCTCCGCTGAATGCTGAAAAAGTGGCAGCGATGTCGGATACGGTTATTGAATACAAAGCCGATAACGAAAAGTATGTTGTGACGGTATTTACTGACATTACGTGCGGCTACTGTGTTCGTCTGCACAGCCAAATGCAAGGCTACAACGATTTGGGTATCACCGTTCGTTACATGGCTTACCCACGCCAAGGTGCGACAGGGCAAGTTGCCGATCAAATGGCAGCAATCTGGGCGTCAGATGATCCAAAAACAGCGATGCATGACGCTAAAGTAAACCGTCAAATGCCAGCGTCTGGTAAAGACCTAGCAGAGCAAAAGCAGATCATTGCTAAACAATACCAACTGGGTCGTGAGCTTGGCATCAATGGCACACCGGCTATCGTGCTAGCAAGTGGTGAGTTGGTGAGTGGTTACTTACCGCCAGCACAACTTCTTCAACGTTTAGAGCAATAATCTCGTTTTCTGTATTGCCAATTTATCCCCCATGTTTTTGATTTAAGGAGTGGCCTGATTGATATCGGGCCCATTTTTATATGATAGAGATCCAACGCCGTCCTGAGGTCGACATTTCAGTCTTACCTGCTCACTTACCTGACTTGTTAAAGCGCATTTATGTGAGTCGTGGAATCGACAGTGCCGACCAACTAGAGACAGCAGCGAAAGGCTTGCACTCTTATCAAAAACTGGGCGGCATTGATGCTGCGGTTGAGCTGTTGTTCAAAGCTATTCAGCAGCAAAAACGCATCATCATTGTTGGTGACTTTGATGCCGATGGCGCGACCAGCTCGGCGCTGTCTGTTTTAGCGTTACGTATGCTCGGCAGCTCTAACGTCGACTATCTGGTACCAAACCGTTTTGAAGATGGTTATGGCTTGAGCCCTGAGGTTGTTGAACAGGCAATCGAGCTTGGTGCTGAAGTGATCATGACGGTCGACAACGGTGTATCTTCAATTGAAGGTGTTCGCTTTGCTAAAGAGAAAGGGCTAGAGGTTCTGGTTACCGATCATCACTTGCCGGGCAATGAACTGCCAATGGTCGATGCTATGGTTAACCCAAACCTTGAAAGTTGTGCTTTTCCTTCGAAAGCCCTAGCGGGGGTTGGTGTCGCTTTTTACCTGATGATGGCATTGTGTGTTCACATGCGTAAATTGGGTTGGTTTGCAGAGCGCGGCATGACAGAACCTAAGTTGATGGAACTGATTGACCTTGTGGCGCTGGGTACGGTTGCCGACGTGGTTCCACTCGATGAAAACAACCGAATTTTAGTTCATCAAGGTTTGCAACGTATTCGTGCGGGTAAAGCTCGTCCGGGCATTCAAGCCTTGATCGAAATTGCTAAGCGAGACGCTAAGCGTTTGGTGGCGTCTGACTTTGGCTTTGCTCTTGGTCCTCGTATCAATGCAGCTGGTCGATTAGACGACATGTCTTTTGGTGTTGAGCTGCTAATGAGTAACAACATCCATGCGGCTCGTCGAATGGCGAGTGAGTTAGATGGCTTGAACCAAACACGTAAAGAGATCGAAGAGGGTATGAAGCAAGAAGCGATGGCTTTTTGTGAGCGCCTTGAATTTGGTAAAGACGACCTACCTTCTGGCTTGGCACTATTCCAACGTGATTGGCACCAAGGTGTGATTGGTATTTTGGCTTCGCGTATCAAAGACAAATACCACCGCCCAGTGATTGCGTTTGCAGATGGCGGCGAAGGCAGTATCAAAGGTTCATGTCGTTCAATTCCGGGTCTGCACATGCGTGATGCATTGGACCGAATTGATACTCAAAACCCTGGCTTGATTCTTAAATTTGGTGGCCACGCAATGGCGGCTGGATTAACCATCATGGAAAAGGACTTTGAACGCTTCAGCAAGCTGTTCAATGATGTGGTGAAGAATGAACTTGGAGAAACAGCACTGAAGGGCATTATCTTGTCTGATGGTGAGCTGTTACCAGAAGAGTTCTCGATGCACACCGCTGAAACGCTGCGTTCAGGTGGCCCGTGGGGACAAGCTTTCCCTGAGCCAATCTTCGATGGTGAGTTTAAAGTGCTGCACCAAAAGCTGGTGGGTGAAAAGCACCTTAAGCTGATGCTTGAGCCGCTCTACAAAGGCCACCCAACCAATGTGATGATTGACGGTATTGCCTTTAACGTCGACCTACGTCGCTGGCCTGATGCATCAGTAAAAACCGTTCATCTTGCATTTAAGCTCGATATCAACGAATTTCGCGGCAACCAATCGTTGCAGCTGATGATTGATCATATCGAAGCCAAATAGTGATTTTGGGCTCAATAATGCTCATCATATAGTGCCAAATTCAACAAGCTCTGTTCAAAAACAGGGCTTGTTTTCCTTCCTGCCCTTACAAAATTTACGTGTTTTTTATGCCTGTCAATTTTATATCCCATTAAGTTGTTGAATCTTGGTTCACCACTCTAAAAAATTCTGTATCTCCGTCACACTTTTGAGTACAATTCTTCGGTTAAATTCTACTCATAAATGATGAGCTAAAATGTTTGAAATCAATCCTATAAAAAACCGTCTGCAGGATGTGTCTGAGCGCACAAATATCCTGAGGGGGTATCTTTGACTATGACGCTAAGAAAGAGCGTCTAGAAGAAGTAAACGCAGAATTAGAACAACCGGATGTATGGAACGAACCTGAGCGTGCTCAAGCGCTAGGTAAAGAACGTTCTGCATTGGAAGCGGTAGTAGAAACGATCGACCAACTTGACCAAGGTGTTGAGGATGTTGATGGCCTATTAGAGCTTGCGGTTGAAGAAGAAGATCAAGAAACGTTCGATGAAATTGAACCAGAACTGGCCGAGCTTGAAGCTAAGCTAGAGAAGCTGGAATTCCGTCGTATGTTCTCTGGTGATCACGATGCATCAGATTGCTACATCGATTTACAGTCAGGTTCGGGCGGTACAGAAGCTCAAGACTGGACTTCAATGATGTTGCGCATGTACTTACGTTGGGCAGATTCGAAAGGCTTCAAGACTGAAGTTATCGAAGTGTCGGATGGTGATGTTGCTGGCCTTAAAGGCGCAACGGTACGTATTTCTGGTGAGTATGCTTACGGTTGGTTACGCACAGAGACTGGTGTTCACCGTCTAGTTCGTAAGTCACCATTTGATTCAAGTGGTCGTCGTCATACTTCATTTGCATCTGCGTTTATCTATCCTGAGATTGATGACAACATTACGATCGACATTAATCCTTCTGACCTACGTATTGACGTATACCGTGCCTCTGGCGCTGGTGGTCAGCACGTAAACACCACGGAATCAGCGGTACGTATTACTCACGTTCCGACTAACACTGTGGTTCAGTGTCAGAATGACCGTTCGCAGCATAAGAACAAAGATCAAGCGATGAAGCAGCTACGTGCTAAGCTTTTTGAACTTGAGATTCAAAAACAAAATGCTGAAAAACAAGCGAGCGAAGAGACGAAATCAGACATCGGTTGGGGCAGTCAAATCCGCTCTTACGTGCTGGATGATTCTCGTATCAAAGATTTACGCACCGGCATCGAAAACCGTAATACTCAAGCGGTTCTTGACGGTGACTTAGACAAGTTTATTGAAGCTAGCCTGAAATCAGGTCTGTAAGCTTTATCAACTATTAAGCTTTACCAATAATATTGGTAAAAATGCCTATATTTACAAAAATATAGCGGTCCAAATTTTAAAAGCAGGGTACATCTCTAATGACTGATGCTGTTCAAAACGAAAACGCACAAGAAGCTTCTTCACCTGAAGAGAACAAACTAATCGCTGAGCGCCGCAGCAAGCTGGATCACATCCGCCAAAACTGCAAAGCTAACGGTCACCCAAATGACTTCCGTCGTGAGCACCTAGCTGGCGATCTTCAAGCGGAATTCGGTGAGAAGACTAAGGAAGAGCTAGAAGAGCTTAACCACATCGTTGCGATCGCTGGTCGTGTTATGGCGAAGCGTGGTCCATTCCTTGCGATTCAAGAAACTTCTGGTCGTATCCAAGCATACGCAGCGAAAGACGTTCAAAAAGTACTGAAAGAGAAGTACCAAGGCCTAGATATCGGTGACATCATCGGTGTTAAAGGTGCGCTTCACAAATCAGGTAAAGGCGACCTTTACGTGAACATGGAAGAGTTTGAATTGCTGACTAAAGCACTTCGTCCTCTACCAGAGAAGTTCCACGGTCTAACTGACCAAGAGATGCGTTACCGTCAGCGTTACGTTGACCTAATCGTGAACGAAGATTCTCGTAATGCATTCATCGTGCGTTCTAAGCTTGTATCTTCAATCCGTAACTTCATGAGCGCGAAAGGCTACCTAGAAGTTGAAACGCCAATGATGCACGTGATCCCGGGTGGCGCAACTGCACGTCCGTTCATCACTCATCACAATGCACTAGACATCGACATGTACCTACGTGTTGCACCAGAGCTTTACCTTAAGCGTCTAGTGGTGGGTGGTTTTGACCGTGTATTCGAGATCAACCGTAACTTCCGTAACGAAGGTCTATCTCCACGTCACAACCCAGAATTCACAATGATGGAATTCTACCAAGCGTACTCTGACTACAAAGACCTTATGGATCTGACAGAAGAGATGCTAAGCACGGCAGCAATGGACGTTCTTGGTTCTACTTCTATGCCTTACGGTGACGAAACGGTTGAGTTCGGTGGCACTTACGCTCGCATGAGCATGTTCGATGCAATCAAACACTACAACCCTGAGCACGCTGAGATTCAAGCGCTAACAGAAGCAGACCTACAAGACCGTGAAAAGATGGTTGCTATCGCAAAATCTGTACACGTAGACGTAGAAACGTTCTGGACATGTGGTCAGCTTCTAGAAGAGATCTTTGGTGAAACGGCTGAGCCTCAGCTAATTCAACCAACGTTCATCACTGGCTACCCAGCGGACATCTCTCCTCTAGCTCGTCGTAGCGATGACAACCCGTTCTTCACAGACCGTTTTGAGTTCTTCATCGGTGGCCGTGAAGTTGCGAATGGTTTCTCTGAGCTTAACGATGCACAAGACCAAGACGAGCGTTTCAAAGCGCAAGTTAACGCGAAAGACGCGGGTGATGACGAAGCGATGTACTACGATGCAGACTACATTACTGCACTAGAGCACGGCCTACCGCCAACAGCGGGTCAAGGTATCGGTATCGACCGTCTAGCAATGCTATTTACAAACACGCACACAATCCGTGACGTGATCTTGTTCCCGGCAATGCGTCCACAGGCGTAATTCTCGCTTATAGGGCGTAACAGCCTATGTAATTAAAAAGCCACTGAAGAGTGGCTTTTTCTGTTTTGGGGCTTCAAAACCTAGTCTGTACCGCACTCTTGATTCGAAAAATCGTTATTTCTGACATAGTCTTACTATTGAGACATAAAATCTAAGATAGTCTCACTACTATACGTCTCTGCGCTGAATACGCTCTCGCGGCATTTTGTCGAACGATGAAGCAGTGACTCGTATTAGTCTGATTTAAATAAAAATAGAATAAGGAAGAAGGATGGGAACTCAATTTAAGATGGATTCCTTACCAGGTTCTCTTATCGTCGTTGGTGGTGCGTACGAACCCTGGTTATCAGTGTTAGAACAAGTGGGTTGGCAGTGTACCCAGTGTGCAGATTTACGAAAAGCCGATGCCTTGATTGCTGATATTGGCCCATGTATTGGTATTGTCGATCTTAGTCATGATGAGTTCAGTCTCAACGGTATTGCTAACCTTGTGAGCAATAACAAGCAGGTGAGATGGCTCGCCTTTATCCGTGAATCTCAATTAAGCTCTGATACGATCTGCCAGTTTATCGTCAACTTCTGTATCGACTTTTTCACGGCACCAATCCCAGATGCTCAATTGCTGAGTACCATTGGTCACCAACTGGGTATGCTTAAGCTTGAGCAGAAGGTATGGCCAAACTACGGCATCAATAACAACATGGGACTGCTAGGCGATTCTGTGGCCGTGAAGCGCTTGAGAGACCAAGTAAAGCGTATTGGGCCGACTGATGTCAGTATCTTGATTTATGGCGAGAGTGGGGCTGGTAAAGAGACGATTGCACGCTCGATTCATCAAAATTCGTCGCGAGCACAGAAACCATTTTTAACGGTTAACTGTCGTGCCTTGTCTGAAATGAGAATAGAGGCCGAGGTGTTTGGCATATCAGCACAGTCAGCGACTGCGCCTTGTATGTTGGAAGAAGCCGATGGCGGAACCATCTTGCTTAATGATGTTTTAGCGATGCCACGCAATCAACAACTGAACCTGTTGCGCTTTCTACAAGAAGGTAAGATTGAAACTGCGAATGGACCTAAATCTGTCGATGTGCGTATTCTGGCCGCGAACTCCTCTGATATCGAGAAGGCGTTGATCGAGGGCGACTTCAATGAAGAGCTTTATCACTATATCAATGTTCTGCGTATTCATGTTCCAAGCTTAAAAGAACGTGTGAGCGATATTTCAGTACTGGCGAATCATTTTCTGCGTGAGTACTCGAAAGAGTTTAATGCTCAAGCGAAGAGCTTCTCAGACGATGCTATCCGTTCGATGAATCGATACCATTGGCCTGGAAATGTGCGTGAGCTGATGAATCAGATTAAGCGTGTTGTGTTGATGTCTGATGCTGTGATCATTGAGGATCACCAACTGGATTTACCAAAACAGAATGATGAACGCCGAAGCTTGAAGAGTATTCGAGAGCGCTCAGAGCGCGATGCGTTACTGATTGTATTGGAATCTTACGGTGGTCAGGTTTCATTGGCGGCTAAGGAGCTCGGTGTATCACGAGCGACGATGTACCGCTTGCTGAATAAACACAGCCTAATCTCTGAAGGTGTTGTTTAGACTCTTCTCTACATGACTTTATTCAGTCACCGTAAATTAAAGGCCATGTATCTACGTGGCTTTTTTGTTTCTGAAGGGTAGTCCGTTGTTTTCTAGTTAGACCCTAAGAGAGATATGCTGTGATTTTATATAATCATAGTGAATATGTTATATGTAAATGAATATGCAACTAATATTTCAGGCGAATGCATTGTTTTAAAAATGTTAATCAATTAGCGGTTGAATAATATACTCACTTGGTTAGACTTTAACCGTTAAAGCAACGATTTAACAAAGACTTGTCTGCTTTTACTTCCCCATTTTTTTTGGATTTTTTAGTTAGCTTGGAGGCGCAAATGAAACATTTCGATTTTATACAGCATATTTGCGCGTCGTTTGATCCGTGTACTGACATGGTGACTGATATGTCACTCACATCAGCCATAGCCGATCGAAACACCCAAGATAAACCTAACTAATAGATCCGTATCCTTATTTGGCTGCGGAAAAATAGCAGCTAAGTGAGAAGCCCTCATACTATCTAACACGCTATTTTTCCTCAGTTGACTCAACAACTGGAGAGTTATTATGCGTCACTCAGTATATTTAAAATTAGCAACAGTCCTTATCCGTGCCGATCTTCGTCGTGAAGAGCGGGAATGGCAGCGAAAAGTACGTCGTAGTTCACTAGACCTACCTTGGCACAACACTCATTTGCTAAGAGATATTGGCCTTGAAGCCGATGGTCGTCCAATTGGTTTCTCTGAGCCTGAAGTTGTCACCATTGAACGTCGCGTTCGTCATCTTCGTCGTGTCTTAAGTGCGCGAATACCGACGTAATCTTTCGGGGTTGATCGCACCTTTCAACCCCCTAAATCATTGACGGTGATAGTTAGGTGTCAAAAGTGAGCGCTTTTGAACTAGAACTGGACAAAAAAGAGAAGCATTGGCTTTAATGCCGTTCACTTAAGAGTGAACGGCATTTTTGTTCTTAGCATACCGTTGTGG
>NZ_JBFSUX010000082.1:0-17136 GCF_041467595.1 Vibrio sp. 10N.247.311.13
GGTTCGTAGTTCTCTTCAAGTTTTGCCAGTTCGTGAATCCAATTATCCTTAAACATATGTCCTCCTAAATCCCTTTTTATGCTTCTCAAGCTAAACGATCGATATGAGCCCTAAGCCGTTTCTGATTGAGCATCGACCGAAGTCGGAGCCGTTTCAGTGACTTCCTGAATCGCCATCAGAATACGTTCTGGCGTTGCAGGTGTGTTGAGCTTAGGAATCGCTCCATCAACGGCCACGTAGCTAATCGCATCTTTCAATGCACTCCATACCGACATACCCAACATGAAAGGCGGTTCACCCACGGCTTTCGAGTTGAATACTGTGTCTTCTGGGTTGTTACGGTTTTCTAAAAGGTGCGTTCTGAAATCAATTGGCATATCAGCAATCGCAGGGATCTTGTAACTTGCAGGGCCATTGGTCATCAAGCGGCCTTGCTGGTTCCACACCAACTCTTCCGTTGTTAACCAACCGACACCTTGTACAAAGCCACCTTCGACTTGGCCGATATCAATCGCCGGGTTCAATGAAGCGCCTACGTCATGCAGAATATCGACACGCAGAATCTTGTTCTCGCCAGTCAGGGTATCGATGATGACTTCTGAACAAGAAGCACCATAGGCGTAGTAGTAGAACGGACGACCACGCGCCTTCTCGTGATCGTAATAGATCTTCGGAGTGCGATAGAAGCCAGTGCTTGATAGCGAGATTTGGTTGAACCAAGCCAGTTCAACAAATGAGTTGAAGGTCATGATCTCATCGCGGATCTGCACCATGCCGTTTTTAAACACCACTTCTTCAGGCCACACTTTGAAGTGCGAAGAAGCGAAGTCGATCAGGCGCTGCTTAATGGTTATTGCGGCGTTTTGCGCGGCCTTACCGTTGAGGTCGGCGCCCGATGAGGCTGCGGTTGGTGATGTGTTCGGAACTTTGTCTGTGTTTGTAGCGGTGATCTGGATACGTTCGACATCGACTTGGAACTCCTGTGCAACGATTTGTGCCACTTTGATGTTCAAGCCTTGCCCCATTTCCGTACCACCGTGATTCAAATGAATACTGCCATCGGTGTAGATATGGATGAGCGCACCTGCTTGGTTCAAGAAAGTCGCAGTAAACGAGATGCCGAATTTCACTGGTGTGATCGCAAGGCCTTTCTTCAAGATAGGGCTCTGCCTGTTGAACTCAGCGATTTCTTTACGACGTGCGTGATAGTCACTGCTGCGTTCAAGCTGTTCGGTTATCTCAGGTAAAAAGTTGTCTTCAACGGTTTGGTAGTAATGGGTCACATTACGGCCTTCTTCGCCGTAGTAGTTCGCTTTACGTACTTCCAAAGGATCTTTTTTCAGGTAACGCGCAATCTCGTCCATGATGTGTTCAATCGTCATCATGCCTTGCGGGCCACCAAAGCCACGGTAAGCGGTGTTCGATGCGGTATTGGTTTTGCATCGATGACCGACCACAGTTGCATCGCCTAGATAATAAGCGTTGTCTGAGTGGAACATCGCGCGGTCGACAATAGAACTTGATAAGTCTGGTGAGTAACCACAGTTACCTGCAACGGTAATGTCGGCACCTTGAATCACACCGTTGTCGTCAAAACCGACTGTATATTGATTGTAGAACGGGTGGCGTTTACCGGTTTGCTGCATGTCTTCATTACGCAGCAGACGCATTTTGGTCGGTCGGCCTGTAAGGTGGGCAATCACCGCAGCCATACAGGCTGGAGAGGCTGCTTGAGTCTCTTTACCACCGAAACCACCACCCATACGACGCATATCAATCACGACTTTGTGCATCGGCACGCCAATCACTTCCGCAACCAGCTTTTGAACTTCGGTCGGGTTCTGTGTAGAGGTGTAGACGATCATGCCGCCGTCTTCGGTTGGCATTACACTACTGATTTGCGTTTCTAGGTAGAAGTGTTCTTGGCCACCGATCTCTAGGTCACCAGAGATCACGTGTTTCGCTTTTTTCAGTGCTGCTTTTGAGTCACCACGCTGTTGAGTGTGGCTTTCTGTTACGAAGTGCTCTTTTGCCAGCGCTTCTTTCACATCAAGAATGGCTGGTAGCTCTTCGTATTCAATAACGGCTGCGTGCGCGGCTTTGCGTGCGGTTTCTAGATCGTTAGCTGCCACAGCAATCACAGGTTGGCCGTAGTATTCTACTTTGCCATCGGCAAGCAGTGGGTCGCCCGGTAGGATTGCACCAATGTCCAATTCACCTGGTACGTCTTTGGCTTGAATGGCAATCGCCACGCCTTCAAATTCGTAACACGGTGATAAATCTATATTGGTAATGTTCGCGTGTGCTTGAGTGCTCAGGCGTGCGTAGACGTGCAGCTGATTTGGGAACTCTAGGCGGTCGTCAATGTATACCGCTTCGCCCGTGACTTGCTTGGCTGCACTGTCGTGTTTTACGCTTTTACCTACGCCAGTTTTTAGGTCTTGTTTTGCAATGGTAACCATCTCTTCGTGGGTCATCGCATTGCTCTTGTGAACAGAGGAATTTGATTTAGACATAAGACGTTACCCTTGTTTCGATTTGGTTGTTTTTGTTCTGCTGTTCAATGAAGTAACGACGCAACATATTGGCTGCCGACAATGAACGGTATTCTTGGCTGGCACGGAAATCAGATAGCGGCTCAAAGTCGTTATACAGTTCCTGCATCGCTAACTTAATATTAGCGTCTGTCCATGGTTTGCCTAATAACGTATTTTCACAACGCGCCGCGCGCTTAGGTGTTGCAGCCATACCGCCGAAAGCGATACGAGCGTAAGAAACCTTGCCGTCTTCGATTTGAATATCAAACGCACCACACACCGCAGAGATGTCGTCGTCTAAACGTTTAGACAGTTTGTAAGCTCGGAAGCTGTCGTTAGTTGGCTTAGGAATGATGATCTGTTCAATGAACTCACTCTCTTTTTGCGCCGTCACTTTGTAGCTGATGAAGTAATCTTCAATCGGCATGGTGCGTGACTCGTCACCGCAACGAAGTTTGATCTTTGCGTTAAGGGCAATCAGCAGAGGAGGGGTGTCACCGATAGGCGAAGCATTGGCTACATTACCGCCGATGGTGCCTTGGTTACGCACTTGCAGTGAAGCAAAGCGATGCAGCAGTTCACCAAAATCTGGGTAGTGTTTTTTCAATAGTGAGTAAGAATCACTGATAGGCAGGTTGGCACCAATGATTAGATCGGTGTCGGTCTCTTCACATACCTTCATGTCTTCAACAAGGTTCACGCTGATCAGTGTTTCAATCTCACGATGGAATTGCGTCACTTCCAGCGCTAAATCCGTACCGCCAGCAACCAGCTTAGCGTTCGGGTGGGCTTGAAAAAGCTTGGCCAACTCATCGGTGCTTTTTGGGGAAAAAGCGGTGAGGTGACCAAGGCGTAAGTTGGCCTCAGTGTCTTGAATGCTTTCTAGCTTCTTGATGGTGTTGCGTTCAAGTTCAGCAAATTGGTCGATCAAAGGTTGGTCTGTTGAAAGTGACATCGCAGCATCAACAATTGGTCGGTAGCCTGTACAACGACATAGGTTACCCGCCAGTGATTCCATGACGTCTTCTTTGCTCGCATCGGGTTTGTTTTTGCCTAGCGCAAACATCGACATGATGAAGCCCGGCGTGCAGTAACCACACTGTGAACCGTGAAAATCAACCACCGCTTTTTGCACTGGGTGCAATGAGCGATCTCGATTTTGCAGATCTTCTACTGTGATCAGTTGCTTGCCATGCAGCGCTGAAACGAACGTAAGGCAAGAGTTCACCGAGCGGTATTGCAGTTGTCCATCAACCACTTCACCCAGAACTACCGTACATGCGCCACAGTCGCCCGACCCACAACCTTCTTTTGTACCCGTCTTATTTATCTTGGTACGAAGGTAGTTGAGCACTGTCATATTTGGCGACAGATTATCTTCGCGTCTTATTTCCTGATTGAGCAAAAAAGTAATCAAGAGACCTCCTTGTAAATCGACATATTTCCATGTGTATTCTTTTTGACTTCTAGGTCAATAATTATCCATCCTGACCCTTCGGTCAACTATTTATTTACAAAAATGTAACAAAGATGGCTTGTCGCGAATTGTATACAATTTAATTTTGGTCATAGTCGTCTGTTTTATAAGGGTTTGGATTGAGATTGAACAGTTTTATGGTGTGAATGAATGGATAGCTATGTATACAAGATAAAGACAAGATTTATGGCACTGTTGGGAGTGATTCTGTAGAGGCTAAGATCGTTGTTGAGGCTAGAATAGACAGTGTTTTAGATGGATGTGAGCCGATCGTCGTCTTTATTTTTAGGTGAGAGGGCATAAAAAAGAGAAGCAAACGCAGGGGCTTACTTCTCTCCAGTTTTGATAACCATCTGTTAACAAAAAGTTGTTAACAGATGGTTATCAATCGTTTGTTGAATCGTCTATGACTTACTCTTAAGCAGATCTGAGAACACGACATGCAGATCACTAGAAGCTGTGCTGCTGTCTAGGTTGAGCTTCGAACGAATATGGCTTAGGTGTTCTTGCATCAACTCTACGGCTTGTTGTTCATTGCCTGACTCTATCGCATCCAGTAAGCCTGAGTGTTCGTCTAGAGAACAGTTCGAGTGGTTGCCCGTTTCGTACTGAGCGATCAGCAGTGAAGTTTGCGATACCAAGCTGCGTTGGAAAGCCAGCAGTGGCGCGTTCTCTGCCATTTCAGCCAATTTGATGTGGAACTCACCAGACAAACGTAGGCCAGAGCCGTAATCGCCTTGGTCGAAAGCACAGTTCTCTTTCGCGACTAATTTTCTGCATTCTTCTATTTGAGCTTTGGTTGCGTTTTTCACCGCCAGCTCAGTGATAGCAATTTCCATCACTTCACGTGCTTTAAAGATTTGTTTGGCTTCGTCAACCGTTGGGGCTGCAATCACAGCTCCTCGGTTAGGACGGATCACCACAACTTGTTCTAAAGAAAGACGCAGTAAGGCACGGCGGATAATGGTGCGGCTAACGCTAAAGATTTCTGCTAACGCTTCTTCGCTTAATTTGGTGGCTGGTGGCAGCCTTTGTTCTAGTATCGCGTCGAAGATATGGCAGTAAACAACATCGTCTTGAGTCTGGCCTGTTACTTTTGTTTTTACACCTTTGGAGACAGAATTTTTGAGAGCTGTCATAGAGATAAGGGCCCTTGTTTAGTCGAGTTGGGTTGGTCGAGAATAATTCATGAGTGTTACTCTATATTGTATACATTTATCTATACAATGCCACCGGATGAAAGTGCGATGCACGCTTATTTGTTAATGACTTATAACATTTAGTTTGCAGTGAACTGCGTGCGTTCTAAAGCTTTAAGTCATTCTTATTGAACTAGACGCGATTATCGCCACAGCTGTAGGCGACGATCTGGCTTATTTCGCTCAGGGTACGACCTGATTGCTGCTGCCACTCGTTGAAAGCCTTACTTGCCGCGACTTGTGCTCGTTTGGTGTTACGACCGCTATCAATCACATCTGTGCTGCGCAGGTGCGCTTCAACGTCAGAAGATAAGATAAACGTGTCTTTTCCCATTTGGCGCAAGGTGTAAGCACCTGTGTTACCACCTAATCGCTTACCGTGTTTCTTCAGATAATCCCAAAGTTCTGTAATTCGTTCTGATGGCCAGTCGGCAACCATTTGTGAGAAGGAATCCGCTTCACGCTTGGCATTGTGGATCATCATTGCATTGGCAGGGATGGTCATCACCTTGGTGAGGTGGCGAATAATGCGTGGATCTTGCGCTTTTTGTTCCCACATCTCATTCGGCAGCATCAGCATTTTTTCGATATTGAATTCAAAGAACACTTCTTCAAATTGCGGCCATTTCTTTCTCACCACATTCCACGAAATACCACACTGGAATACCTTCTCGGTAAAAGCGGCTAGCCAACGGTCGTCGGTAATTTGTGATAACTCGGTCTGTGAAAGAGGCGCACGAACAATCTTTTCGAGCTCTGCTGCGCCACCTTTACGGTGAGCGGCACGTTGGTAAATGGTGTCGAATTTTTCTTGGGTCATTGAAGGTTCCAAATTACATCTGTGTATCTTGAGTATGTAGCCAATGCTTAATGATATGGGGTCAAATCTAGTAATTAAAACGAACTAGCTAAGCTTTAATTCCATTTGATATAGAGGCCAGGTTTTGCCATTGAATTCTTTGAACTTGGGTTCTTTGTCGACCACTTGAAAGCCAGCTTTGTCGTAGCAACGTTTTGCTCCGATATTCTGTTGAAAGACCGCCAAGCTGATGGTGGTGACATCAGGGATTTGTTTCGCAGCGTCTAATGCACTTTCTATCATGGATTGCCCAAATCCTTTGCCTCGTTGGTTTGGGTGAATGGCCACTCGGCAGAATCGAAGTTCACTGTCTGACATACGTTGAAACTCCATAAACCCGATCAGTTCTGAGTTATTGCCGTTCGAATTCAGTTCAGAGAGAGCACTAGACTCAGAGAAGGTATATAGCTCAACTTGAGGCTCTTGAGAGCGTTCGATGATGGAGGCGGCTTCTAACGGCCAACCAAAGGTTCGTCCGCCCCACAGTACATAGTCTTCGAGTGATGTGAACCAAGTGACGATCTCATTGGCATCGGAGGCTTTAAAGCGGTTTATTTCCATACCCTTGTCTCTTCCTTATCGCGTGTCTCTTTTTCTAAACCGCTAAACTTCCGTGCCCAACTGCTCAAGAAAGCCACGCATGTAGTCGGTTCGCTTGTTGGCTTCTAACTTGGCGGACTCTGTATTCATGGTTTCAGCGAGCTTAAACAGCTTCACGTAAAAGTGGTCGACGCTGTAATGTTTGTCATCCAAGTCACGTTGCTTCGCAAACGGGTCTTGGTGGTTATAGAGTTCTGCGTTAAAGCTCTGGCCCACATACAGGCAGCGAGCAATACCAATCGCACCGAGAGAATCTAGTCGATCGGCATCTTGGACGATTTGAGCTTCCAAGGTTTCTGGAGTGATGTTGGCACTGTAGCTGTGCGTGACAATCGCATGATGGATCTCATCCAGATAGGACGCAGGATACTCGATAGATTTGAGGAAAGAGATCGCCTTGTCTGCTGCCATTTGCGAGCTTTTGGCTCTGGCTGGATGGTTCTTCGGGAAGGTGAAGCAGTCATGAAGATAAGCGGCAGGCAGAACGACTTCAAGCTTAGCCTGTTCTTGAACACATAAAGCCTTAGCGGTTTTAACGACGCGCTTAATGTGGCTAATGTCGTGCGCTGCGTCTTGTGTCATTTCTCGTTGTGCAAAATCAAGCAGTTGGTCTTCAAACTTTTCCTTCACGCGTCTCTTTCTCCATATGTAGACGTTAGCAATCTTGTTGATCACCTAGCATTTATTTCACATCGACTTTAACAGTTTCAAGCGCGATTTTTTATCTTTTATAAAAACTATACCAACAAAAAAACCGACTCTGTGAGTCGGCTTAATAGAGAGGCTTGTCTACGTATTTTAGGACGAGACAGATAAAAGCATTATCAACGGTAGTGAGAGCCTAAGCTGCAGCTTGTTGAAGCTGTGCCAATACATGATGTAGAGAAGGGCTGATGGTGTGACCAAGTGCTTTTACTTCGTCACATGGCTCTACTAAATCAGGGATCTGGAAGCTGATCATGTTGGCTGCCATAGAAGCGCGAATGCCGTTGTTTGAATCTTCAAACGCCAAGCAAGTTTCAGGCGCAACACCTAGGCGTTCTGCCGCCAGCAAGTAAATTTCTGGGTGAGGCTTACCGTGAGTCACTTCGCAGCCGGTGCTTAGTGAAGTGAAGTAAGAATCTAGGCCTGCTAACTCAAGCTTCTTCTTGGCGATATCTAGTTGAGTTGAGGTTGCTACCGCGATTGGAATGTCATTCGACTTTAGCCACTCCAGCAACTCAATTACGCCATCTTTTACCGGGATTGCTTGGTTTTTAACAATCGCACTGTAGCGGGTTCGCCATTCGTTATTCAGCGCTGGGTAGTCTAGGTTTTCACCGTAACCATTTCGAAAAATCTGTTCGATGGTTTTTGCATTACAACCAATGATGCCTAGGTAAACATCTTGCAAAAACGGAACACCTTGCGCGTGACATGCTTCTTCAAATACCCGCATACAAAGTCGCTCGGTGTCGAGCAGCAGTCCATCCATATCAAAAATAGCAGCTTGAAAATTCATATACGTGGTTCTTTATGTGTTGTCGTCGTGAGGGCGAGTATTTTGACACAGTGTCTAGGGATAGGCGAGTCAGTGTTTAGTAAGAACGAGCCCAATTAGCTTAAGGAATGTGCCTATAGGTGAGTTGGGAGCTGATTGATTTACGCTGAAATAATATCGTTCAGTTATGAGCTTGATATTTTATAGGCCATATAGATCTAATAGAAACAATTGTGATTATCCCATATAACAAATCTAGGTCTTGTGCCTGGCTTCTTATTACATTTCATAAACTTACAGGCGTGTTAGCGTGACCATAATCTTATAAAAAACAATTAACGGGAGCGTGCAATCATAGTGTGACCAAGCAATAAGTAAATGGCTGAGCTTAGGGAGAAAATAACATTAGTCCACACTTTTAGCAGGGGTGCTTATGTTGTATTTTGAGTTTCTATTTTTATTAGTCGTCCTTTATATCGGGTCTCGGTATGGCGGTATTGGCTTAGGTGTTGTTTCTGGTATTGGTTTGGTAATCGAGGTGTTTGTCTTCAAGATGCCACCAACGTCTCCACCTGTCACCGTAATGTTGATCATCCTCGCCGTTGTTACTTGTGCTTCGATACTCGAAGCGGCTGGTGGCTTAAAATACATGCTGCAAGTGGCGGAAAGGGTGCTGAGAAAGAACCCGAAACGCGTCACCTTGATAGCCCCGTTTGTGACTTATTCGATGACTTTCCTATTGGGTACTGGCCACGCGGTGTATTCCATCATGCCTATCATCGGTGATGTGGCATTGAAGAACGGGATTCGTCCTGAGCGCCCAATGGCGGCGGCGTCTGTAGCGTCTCAACTGGCTATTACTGCCTCGCCAATTTCAGCTGCTGTGGTGTATTACCTCGCGCAGCTTTCTGATATTCAACATTCTATTACTCTGCTTTCTATTTTGATGGTGACGGTGCCTGCAACGCTGTTTGGTACGTTCTTACTTTCTTTGTATAGCTTGAAACGCGGTAAAGAGCTGAACGATGATCCTGAATACCAAGCGCGTCTAAAAGATCCTGAGTGGAAAAAGCGTATCGAAAGCACCACAGCGACGTCTTTGGATGAAGTGCTGCCAACTTCGGCTCGTAATGCGGTTTTGATTTTCCTACTGTCAATTGTCGTGATTGTTATCGTGGCGATGGTGCCTGAGATCAGAACCATCGTAGACGGCGACAAGCCAATCAAGATGTCGGTGATCATTCAAATGATGATGCTCTGCTTCGGCGGTATCATCTTGCTGGCAACCAAAACTGACCCGCGAGATGTGCCAAACGGCGTGGTATTCAAATCGGGTATGGTGGCAGCGATTGCTATCTTTGGTATCGCATGGATGTCGGATACTTACTTCCAATACGCAATGCCTCAGTTTAAATCTGGCATCGTGGAAATGGTGACCAACTACCCATGGACGTTCGCACTGGCGCTATTCATCGTATCGGTTGTGGTGAACTCTCAAGCAGCAACTGCACGTATGATGCTACCTGTTGGCCTTGGCTTAGGATTAGATCCAGCACTGCTTATCGGTTTGATGCCAGCAGTTTACGGCTACTTCTTTATCCCGAACTACCCATCAGACATCGCAACGGTGAACTTCGATGTCTCTGGCACCACCAAGATTGGTAAGTGGTACTTCAACCATTCATTCATGTCGGTTGGTTTAATCGGTGTAGTAGGCGCATGTTGCTTAGGCTACGCACTGGCACAGATTTTTATCGCTTAATGTATTAGCTTTCTTTGAGATAGCTAAGACAACAAACAAAAACAGCGCCTGAATTGGCGCTGTTTTTGTTTAATCTGTCTTGGGAATTCGCTTTGATACGAGCTCTTAAGCAGTATTAGCGAGCCTCAAAAGCCAAAGACTGAATCGCTTCTTCGATAGTTAGGAAGTGGATCTTCATTAGGCACACTTCGGCTTTCTGGAACTCGTGATTTCGAATCAGTTTGGTCACGCTCTCAACCGAATACTGGTCTGCTAGTTTAGCTAGAGACAGTTGATTTGAGCTTGATTGCAGCGAGTAGCTGTCGCCTTCAGAATCGATGAGGTAATCATCTTCGCCCAAGATCATGTCTGAGCATTCTGCTTGAAATTCGTGTTCGGATGCGACGTAAATAAGCTCATCATCACCGTCGAGTTTTACCAAAGATGGCCAACTGATCATTACTGCCCTTTCTATGTGCTGCTTACTGCTTTTAATAGTGGTGACGACAAGCAATTATATAAAAGTTATCGTCATCTGCTTTATACACTAATCGATTCTTGTCATCGATTCGTCTTGACCAAAAGCCAGACAGGTTGCCGACTAGTGGCTCCGGCTTTCCAATCCCTTCAAAGGGCGTTCTTTTGGCAGCTTCAATCAACTTGTTTAGTTTCTTGAGCATTTTCTTGTCTTGGGTTTGCCAGTATAGGTAATCTTCCCAAGCATTATCTGTAAATACAATCTTTCGATCATTCGTCATTATTCAATTCTCGAACGGTTGTATTTCCGGTTTCGAGTTGAGCAATAGATTCAGCCAATCTTTCAGCGTTTTTAGGCGAGCTCATTAGGTACAAGGTTTCTTGCATTGAATTAAAATGATCAAGAGACATGACCACTGCATCTTCTGAATCTCGCCTGGTTATTACCGTAACATCAGAATCGTCTACCACTCTATCGAGCACAGACTTTAGGCTATTTCTGGCCTCAGTAAAAGAAACAATATTCATCACTTATTTACCCTGTTGCTTTTGGATATGTTTAATCTTTCTATATACACAGAATAGTTAATCATTCATGAATTAACTATTATACATGTTCCGCTTGTTGTACATGTTATATCAGAGGTTACACATGATCAACTTATGGTACATGTCATTCATTGTAAATATGCAGAGAGTTACTTACTCAAAATGCTATTTACTCAAAGATCGCCCTAATGGTGCGAAGTAACCTTGCAGGGCTTGGTATATCTGTTCTCGGTGCGCCATATCAGGATACACGGGGTACATATCAGGCTTGGTTGTGCCATCCACTAGATAAGCGTTCTTGATATCGGAACACGATTCAATCACGGATTCAAAAGCGCGCGCCATCATCTCTGTGGGTAGTGAGAAGTAACGGGCAGACATCGCTTTGTCGGCAATCACACTGCGAGCCACATAATCGTGTTTGTCCAAGTTATTGTCGCTAAGCAGTGTGGCATCAAACAGAGACATCAAACTTTCGTTTAATGGATGAGGTCGCACCTTTCTATCGTGCAACCAACAGTCGCTGGCGAACAGGATCTGCTTGCGAGGGCCAGAGGTATCGCCGATTTCAAACGCTTTCTCAGCGATATAGTGGTCAAATGCATGCCAAAACTCGTGAGCGAGCGCGCCAGCTCCGGCATTCTTCGCGAGGGCTAATTCTCGTTGGTTCGGGGCATAGTGTGCTTGTACGCCTTTTCTGCCGCCACTGCCGAACGCTAAGCCTAATGTGCCGCGAAGGCCAATCGCTTCTGGTGGCAAAGCCAAGATGTAAGCCAAGTCGGCTAGCGAATCGAATATCAGATTTGCGGCCAACTCTTTTTCTTCTTTCGTCACCCAAGCACCCACACGAATGCTGCCCATACCGAAGGTTTGTTTGATGTCCATGAATGACACCTGATCGCCATGTCGGTAGTCTGGGCCTTCGCGCGTTTTGTATTTAAAGTGAGTTAACTTCAAAAGGGTCCTTGGAAACAGACGTAAGAATGAATAGTGTGCTCAGTGAGATGCGCCTGTGTGAGATGCATCTCTTGGAATTAAAGGACGTTAGCACTTTTGATAGCAAATTGCCGAACAAAATTAGTTTAGATTGAGTTCGAACGCTTCCCATGAAGTTGGGTTACCTTCACGAGTGAGTGGAAAGAGTGGCTGTTGTGGTTTTGCATAGCTTAATCGGTGCAGTCTTTGAGTTACGTGGTAGCTATCAAGCCCTGATACCGTGACCAAATCCAACGCTTCTAAATCAAGGTAGCCATCCGGCATCACGGCGCGTTTGGGTGCGTGAATCGTTATAACTTCACCGATCAACATTTGCGTTTGATTGCTTTCGATTGTTATCTGTTCTTTGAACGCTAACCCTATCTTTAAACTGCTCTCCAAGACGAAGGGAGCGGGGAATGTGTCGTCATAATAGGCCGTTAAGCCGACCGCGTTGAATTCTGAGACTGGTTTAGGGTAGTGAGCCGAGGTTTGATGGGCCTTTTTAACAAAGTCAGCACCAATGCTGTTAACGGTGAAGTACTTTGTTTCTAGAATGTTTTCTAGCGTATGACGGCGGCTTTTATCTGGGCGAACAATAAAACCAAGCAGCGCCGGATCAGACCCTAGGTTAATGACAGAGCTTACTATCGCAAGGTTTTCAAACCCCTGTTTATCACAAGTGCCAATAAGGTTGGCGCTTTTGAACCCCGATAAGGAGTTAATTAAACGAGCGCGCTCACGTTGATCCATTGCTTGGATATCTTGTCTTGAAAGGGTCATTTCCTTCATATTTTCTCTTCTTCTCACTTTTATTTCGACGACTTGTTCACTAACCAATTCATATTTACGCAGAAGCATCCTCTATCGATCAGCAGAGTGGTTAGTTTGGGCGTGGGCAGCCCGTCTCTTTTATCTCTGCTACGGCACAACGGGCGAGATCCTTTGCATAGATTTACCTATGTTGACGTCGCTTTACATCACAGGAGCTAAAGTAATGATGTCGTCTTTATGAGTGTTAAAAAATGAAATCAATCCGCAATATCATCTGGGCAATGATTGCCACAATGTCAGCCTTTTGGTTTGCGATGGAACCGCAATTATTCGCTTCAAGCGATGTCTTTGAATGGCGCTCAGCCATGATTCAGTACTCAGGTATTTTATCTCTGGTGTTAATGTCCATCACAATGATCTTGGCGATGCGTTTGCCTATGGTTGAGAATTGGCTGAAAGGTATGGATAAAGCATATCGAGTCCATAAATGGCTCGGTATCGGTGGTGTTGCACTGGGTGTGACACACTGGTTGTGGTACCAAATACCTAAGTCATTGGTGGTGTCTGGTGTGTTAGATAAGCCTGTTCGACACGATGGTTCAGGGCCGCAAGCTGTTTTGACTGGATGGGAGTTATGGGTCAATGAATTACGCGGTATTGCTCAGAGTATTGGCGAGTGGGGCTTCTACTTGTTGCTCATTTTACTGGTGGCGTCACTATGGGCGGCAGTGAAGTACAAACCGTTTAAATTGTCGCACCGTCTGATGTCGGTTGCGTACCTGTTTATCGCTTTCCACTCAGTAATCCTGCTTAAACGAGCGTATTGGGGAGAACCTATTTATTATCTAACTGTGGCATTTGCTTTGGCTGGGTCTATCGCAGCGATTTACAGTTTGTTGGGCTTGGTTGGGCGTCGTAATCGTCACTCAGCGACGATTATCTCGACTCGCTATTTTCCACAAGCTGAAGTGATGGAGCTGGTGTTAAAACCGGAGGCATCTTGGCAAGGTCACAAAGCTGGGCAGTTTGCGTACTTGCGTTTCGGTAATGAAGACCCGCATCCGTTTACCATTGTTTCTGGCAGTGATGATCCAGAGCTGCGCTTTTTGATCAAAGAGCTGGGTGATTTTACTAATGGCCTATATGAACGAGTGAAAGCGGGCGATGCGGTTACGGTTGAAGGACCCTATGGTCGACTTTATTTTGACCTAAGCAAGCCACAAATTTGGATTGCTGGTGGTGTCGGGATAGCGTCGTTTTTTGCAACACTTGAAGCGCTCAAAACAGAACGAGATCATCCTCGTATTCAACTGTTTTATTGTACTCGCGGTGTTGATAAGCAATTAATCGATGAGTTGTGGCACCTAGCACACGCGGTTGGTGTGAAGTTGACCGTGATAGATACCTTGCACTCACCGCGGCTAAACGCCGGAAGAATTGTCAATCAATGTGGCGACCTCAACGAGTACGAGATGTATTTCTGCGGGCCGGAGTTGTTCTCTACATCACTGAAAAAAGAATTAGACACCTATCAATTTGATATTGAAAAGCACTACCACGAAGAGCTGTTTGTGATGCGTTAAAGCCAACTATTGGAGCTGTGATTGTTAAATTAGTCAATCGGCACAGTGTAAAAAGGCGTAAAGTCACTCAATTTGTTATTGCAGCGGTTTGCTATTGAGCGATACCATATAGGGCTGTTTCTTTGGTAAAGATGTAATTATGTCAGATGAAAAACTCGCACTCGAATGGATGCGCCAACAAGCTCATAAAGTTGACCCATACGTTATCGATCCATCGTTTGATGAATGCGTTGAGTTGCTTGATCCTGCCTTCAAGAAAGGCAAGAGTGTTGCTCAACTCAAGTATCTGTTATCAGAAGCAGATCGCCGAGCGGGCGCGGCAGAACGTAAGCATGCGGCTTTAAAATACGCCAAAGAGAAAAGCCCAAATGCTGGTCAAATCTTGCGACTGCAAAGCAAGCTTCAACAAGTTCAGTTGGCTCTCAAGCTTGCCACTGGCGATAACAATATGACCATATCTCAGTTCTGTGCGGAGTACGATGTCTCTAAGCGTGACGGCAATACGGCATGGAATGAAAAGTTGGTGGAGCAGGGTAAGAGAAAGTAGTCTTTTAAACGCTTTATTCTTCTATAAACTGTTACGTTAGTTAATGTCATACACTTTTCAAAAAACGACCTATTGTTATCAATGAACGCCTTTCTAAAGTCTGAAAAATCGCTTCTCAGGCTTTAATTTTTATAGCCAACCTGTTGCATTTTTTAGCGCCTTTCCTAATTCTCGTACTGGATTTTCTCTCTATTTTTCTGAGATATCTAATGTGCGCGATACACTATTTTTCGCCCATTAATCAATTTCACTTGTGACAAAGTTATCAGAATTATGCATTTTCGGTAACGTTCCCGAAATTATCGATCTATCATCCACTCAGATACAAAAGTGAAGTAATCAACACGACTGATTTCTATTTCTTCTTCGATATAGAGCTTATACATCAAAAGTATAAGCCGAAATGTGCTTACGAATTGTTTTGGGAACGTTTGCAAATAATCCAAAACAATTAACGTGAGAACATCAGAATGAAACGACACATTTTAGCGGTTGCTGTAACAATGGGGCTAATGACTACATCGGTATTAGCAAGTGAAGACGTTGCAGCATTAGAGCAACGTATTAATGAATTAGAACAAAGGGTTGCACAAACAGAGCAGGTCTCTACCGAGGCCAATGAAAAGGCTTCTTCGTTTGAGTTTCACGGCTATGCTCGCTCTGGGTTATTGATCAACGACGACCTAAACGGCGCGACAGGTACTGGTCCTTACATGACAGCGGCGGGTGCCATTGGAGCTCCAATTGGACGTCTTGGTGTTGAAGATGATCATTACGTTGAAGCGAACTTGATTCATAAGCGATTTGCAGACGATGGCTCTAGTGCTTTGTTTCGCATCATGTTGGCCGACAGTACTGAGACAAATAACGAGTGGACTGCCAGCGAAAGCCAGTTGAATGTGCGACAAGTGTATTCAGAACTGAACCGTCTGAGCATGTTCTCTGAATCTGAAGCGTTTTCTGAAGCAACGTTTTGGGCGGGTAAACGATTCGATCGCGACAACTTTGATATTCACTTTTTCGATTCGGATATTGTCTTCCTGTCAGGCACTGGTGCGGGCGTTTATGACGTTCAGATGAGCGACAACTGGAAAGCGAATTTCTCTATTTATGGCCGAGATTTTGGTGAGATTGATAGCTCGTCAACAGATGTAGAAAACTACATTGCAACCATGAATAACCGTATTGGCCAATGGCAAGTGATGTTGAGCGGTATGACCTCAGCAGACAACGATAGCCGCCTAAATGGCGCAGCTGAAAGCGGTGTACACGCAATGTTTGCGTACCATGGAGACAACTTCTTTGGTCTGAGCGAAGGCTTCTCTAAAACGGGAATGTTAGTGGGTAGTGGCCTAGGTGCAGAGCTAAAAGGCATCGGTTCAAATGGTGATCTACTGGATGACGCGAAAGCCGTTCGCCTGTTTAGCTACGGTGTCACTCGCATTGGCGACAACTGGCGCTTAGCACCTGCATTAATGGCAGAGCATAGCCAAGACCGTTTGAAGAAGAATGACGAGTTCACATGGGCTTCTTTAAACGTTCGATTAGCTCAAGAGTTCACAGAGAACTTTGAGATGGTTTACGAAGGTTCATTGCAATACATGGATTTAGACAACTCGACAGAGCAAGCGAGCGGCGGTTTCTACAAAGCGACAGTTGCACCAACACTGAAGCTTTCAACTAGCACTGGTTTCTTTGATAGGCCTGAACTGCGTTTCGCTGTGAGCTATGTGGATTGGAGTGAAGACCTGAATGGTTACTCGATTAGCACTGAAGCAGATGCTGCAACGATGGGAGAGGGCGGCGAGGTTCTGTTTGCACTGCAGATGGAAACTTGGTTCTAATTGCTTGATATATCGTTTAGATAGAGAGTGTTACTCATGATGTGATAGTCGCATCACCAAATGCCAACCTTATCGTTTCAACTCGAAGGTTGGCATTTTTTATCTTGGGATAACCTGATCTCTGAAATAAATCGCTAGCAAGACTCTCGGTCAATAGTGGTGAAGGTCAACACCATCTTGCTCATTTCAAAGCCTTTTTTCTCAATACGGTCGAGTAGCAGCTTGGCTCCATTTTCTCCCGCTTTATCAAACGCATAGTTAAACGTAGACAGCGTTGGTGTGCATACTGAAGCGAGCTCATCGTCACCTACACCGAGCACCAATATATCCTTTCCTGGAACGAGCCCCGCTTCCTGAATGGCTCTGATCGCACCGATTGCGATACGGTCAGTGGCGCAGAATAGGCCGTCGAGCTTGGTGTGCTCCTTGAGATACTGCTTCGCCAGTTGGTAACCTGATTCTATGGTGAAGTCGCCACGGGCGTGAAATTGCAG
>NZ_JBFSUX010000083.1:0-15959 GCF_041467595.1 Vibrio sp. 10N.247.311.13
CACAACGGTATGCTAAGAACAAAAATGCCGTTCACTCTTAAGTGAACGGCATTACCCAATAATTGGTGTCCAACTATTGGGGGTCAGTTCAACCTTGGGCTTTTATTTAATGGTGATTGTCTAATTTTGGGTTAGAAGACGAAACTCAACATGATGGTATAAAGGACGGCATCTTTGTCATCAAAACCAGTAAGTGCGTTGAAATTCTCAACAAAGGCACCGTTTGCTTTACGAGCCTCAAAATATTGCACTTCGCCATTGATGGAGACGTTAGGTAACACATCGTAATCCACACCAATTAGGTAGCTGTTTCCTGTTAGGTGTTCGTGAGAATCAAACTCTGCTCCGTAAACGACGTATGGAGTGAATAAATCTAGTCTGTAGCCCAAACTAGCGTACATCGAGGACGAGATGTCACTGATCTGTCCTTCACTTGTCAAAACAAATTGACCCAGTTCGTATTCTGCTCCTAATGACCAAAGTTGAATGTGTTGGTTGTCTTGTTTGCTACTGAATGGAGCTGTTATCGAAGTCCCAGGGATTGTAATCGTGCCAGAAACGGTTTGATCAAAATTGGAGTCGAGGAATGACAAGTTCCAACGATAGTTTTCACCGCTCAATTGAAGATTGGCACCGAACATTCGGTTGGTTTCAAATTCCAGTTTTGTAGTCGAGTTGAAATCTACGTCATTTTTATCTTTTATGCCGATAAACGGAGTAAGTAAAAGAGTAGCTTCGTCACTGACATCGTGAGTCCAGCTCACTTTTATGCCATTGAAAGCTGTGATTCCGAGAACGCTGTTATACACCTCTGTAGGTGGCCTCGCGGTCATATAGGCTTGGCCTACATAGTAGTACTCAGAGGCAAGGAATAATGGTAGTCGTAATCGACCAATGCTGACATCAAAGTCATTAAATTCATAACCTAAGTAAGCCCACTCTAGCTGCGGCTCACTCCAATCATATTGGGGTGGCTTGACAACTTGCACGGAAGCTTTGAATGAGTTGTAGAAGTAATCGAGTTGAACACCAAATGTGGTATCACAGTCGTAACAGCTCTCATCAGTAAAACCGCGGTTGATGATTAATGGATTATCGTTATCCGATGTTGCCCAAGACGTTGAGCCAAAGCCACTCAAGGATAAATTATCGGTAAGTTCGATATTCGCAAAAGCCGGAGAGGCCATTGAGGCACATAACACTGACGTAATTATTCTTTTCATATTATTTCTCCGAACTTATAACGTAGAGAACGTTGGCATTTTGAGGAACCGAAGAGAGTGGGGAGTAACCAATACGGTTTGGTTTGTCATCAAGCCAGTCGACTAAGCTGTCGGTTGACGCCGTTTTGATTTCTCTTGGATAACGCGCTTTTCCTGAAAAAGATAAACCAGCCCAGTGTGCATTCATTTGAGCGGCATTTTTTCCAAGCAAAAGCTGATAAAAGTCCTCTCTTTCGGCACTGTTCTCAGGCCAATCAGACAGTTCAACACGTTTGCCATTGAGGTGCTTAGTTTTCCCTCTATAGAGCTTTCGCGCTTTGTTTATTGATATCTCTTCAAACCCGGAGTCTAAAGAAAATATGGCATAATCTTCAGCGGCGTGAGCAGGGCTTAGAAAAAGCAAGCTTCCTAATAGCCCTACCGCGACTGGCAACATGACTCTGCGGGGAAGTGTTTTTATTGTTCTAATCCAATCCATGAGGTATCTCCTAACAAGTCGCACTTTCTATTTGATGGAATAGCTTTTCTTTTCTTACGGGCTTCGCTACGTATCCATCCATTCCGGAATCAAAGCACTTTTGAATATCATCATCGATAACACTGGCGGTTAACGCGATAATAGGAGTTTTGCTTAAGCCTTGGTTTTTCTCGTGTTCTCGAATCTCCTTAGTTGCCGTGAAACCGTCCATAACAGGCATCATGCAATCCATCAAAATAATGTCGAAGCTACTGTCGTTCTGGTACATATCAACGGCAATTTGTCCGTTGTCTGCAATTTCAAAGGCATATCCGGCCTTCTTCAGCATGATAGAAGCTACTTTTTGATTGACGCGGTTGTCTTCGACTAGCAAGATTCTCTCTGATTTGCTCGGAATTGCGTTTTGTTCCGCTTCTTCAGGCAAAGTACGTTTGGTCGCAGCCCCGTTGATAATTGGAGTGACAGTTGCAGGTTGTTTCTTAGGTTGAGCTTTAAAGGAAGCTGGTAGTGGCATAGCTTCTACCGCGGTGAGTACTTTCTCTTTAAGCATTTCGAACTTGAATGGTTTTGGTACATAGTCATCCATACCAACGTCGAAACACCTCTGAATATCGTCATCGATGACACTGGCGGTCAATGCAATGATAGGGATGCGTCGCGTCGCTTCCGTTTCTTTTTCAATTCTTCGGATGTTGCTTGTTGCATCAAAGCCATCCATAACCGGCATCATGCAGTCCATGAGTATCGCCGCGTAATGAGGATTAGCGGTGAACATGTCCACAGCTTCTTGACCATTATTAGCGAACTCGAATTCAAAACCACTTTTACCGACATGAAGACCAGCAATTTTTTGGTTGATCTTGTTGTCTTCAACGATGAGGATTTTGTGTTGGATCTCGACTGATGTCTGGCTTGCTTCTGATAGTTCCGCCAAACCTCGAGTATCACAAAGCTCAATAGCTTTAATTAAACGCAAGCCGAGTAGGGGCTGTGCGACTTGTGCAGTAACGCTGTCACCAAGATCCGCTGGCTCACTTAAGAAGGAACGTATCAAACAGATAGTGATGCCGTTTTGGTGCAGCTTTTCTAAGTTATCTGCGTGGGTATTAGCTAGGAATGCGTCATCTTCGGCGAAAACAACAGTAATAGGTTTAGTGTGTTTTTGAGTGGAGAGCTGCTCTGTAATTGCCGTTATATCATTCGTTTTATCGGTAACCTTCAAACCATAAAGGTTAAGGTCGGACTCGATTCGCTCGGAGAGCATGTTTTCGTTACCCAGCACATAAATATCAGCCGTTGCTGTACTTGGTTTTGGCAGTATCAAGTCAACAGGCAATACCAAGTCGAAGTAGAAACAGCTTCCTTCACCTTTGACGGAGTCGAGTTGAATTTGACCACCCATCAGCTCTACCAACTGTGTACTGATGGCTAGACCAAGACCAGTACCACCAAATTGACGTGTGGTTGAATCGTCTTCTTGAGCGAACGGTTCAAATATCTGTTTTTGTTGCAGTGAATCGATACCAATACCCGTGTCTCGTACAGCAAATCGAATAGTGGCATTGTTATCTGCTTTGTTGAGCGTTTGAATTGATAATGTGACGCCACCTTCAGCCGTAAACTTCACCGCATTCGACATAAAGTTCATCAAGATCTGTCTTAAACGGTGATCGTCTATCATCACGCGTGCTGGTGTATCTGGGCTGATATCAACGTTAATCGATATTCTTTGTTCTTTCGCTTTTGGTGCCACAATAGAGGCGATGTCGTATATCGACTCTCTAATCGATGCAGAATGCGGGCTGATTAATAGCATGCCAGACTCAATTTTAGAGAAGTCTAAGATATCGTTGATTAAGCTAAGGAGCAGTTGGGATGAAGTTTCGATCGTATCAACATAGTCACGTTGTGTCGGTGTAAGCGGCGTATCTGCGAGGATTTCCGAAATACCAATAACACCATTGAGCGGGGTGCGAATTTCATGAGACATGTTGGCCAAGAAGCTACTTTTTGCTTTGCTGGCTTGTATTGCGTTGTCTTTCGCGTGTTCGGCATCCTCTTTGGCTCTCTCTGCGTCTTCTTTTGCTACCGTCAATCTCTCTTTCGCGAGCTCTCGTTCGATGGTCAATCGTTCAACTTGCTGAGCAAACAGACTGAGTTCATCTTTACCTTGGATTAATTTATCTAAAGAAGGGCGCGTGTCATCATTTTCGCTTTTTAAGAAAGCTAACACCAAATTAAGGTTGTTAGTGACCTGTCTCGCCAAGCTAAGAGTTAAACCCATAACAATCGCTGCCAGCAAAGCGACGATTGAAATAAACAGGGTTCGTTGTATTTGCGCGTCATAGATGGCTTGCTCAACTTCTTGTTGAAACTCTTGCTTGATTACGCCGCCAAGGCTTTGTAATAAGTTGAGCCGTGCGCTCATCGCTTCTAAGCCGACAGACACTTCTTGTGGCGTCAGTTGGCTGATTGTATTTAGGTCGAGTAGCGCGCTTCTTATCTCTTGGCTTTGAGCAAACACATCATTTCGAAACACTTCAACCATCAAAGAAACTTGATGTTCGTTGGCGTTCAATGAAACAAAGCGCTCTAAGAACAATTGCTGTCTTTCACTCAAGGTTTTGATCTGTTCGGCGAGTTCTGGGTCGTACTCTTGGCTGATTTGGAAGATCTCAATCAGTGAACTACCAAGCTTGAACTCTTCGTTCGACCAAAACATCAACCACTCAAGTTGTTGAAGGGCAGTGAGGTGCTGTTGAATTTCACGTTTAGTGTTTTCAAAAGGGACTTTCTCTACTTCAAGTAACAGTTGCTTGTATAAATCGCTCTGCCATTCGAGGGCATCCAATTTATCGTAAGTGTCAGTCACTTGCATCGTCGATAAGGTCGCTTCGCTGAAATCGGCAACAAGTTGATTCATTTCACCAGATGCGTCTAAAAAAATGATGGGAGACAGGTTTTTAAGTTCTGCCTTTACTTGGTTGCTTTGAGTAGCAAACTCTTCAGGGCTAGAGGCTAAGGTACTTCTATACAAAATAGAAATATCTTGAAGATAGACAGATAACTGATTGGTTCGTTCAAAATCGGTTAACTGAGTCGTTAATATATAAGCCTGTCTACCTGCTAGGAAGAGTAATAATGAAATGGGAAGTAGAACTAAGCCAAAGAGTTTATGTTTGACTGAAAGGTTATTCCAAACCGTAATCGCCATATAAGGATCCATCCAACTGTCGTTATATAAAAACAGTAGAATAAAAATGCCGATATGGAAACTTTGAAACGGTAAATTTTACGTAAGTGTGGGAGAGGTATAAGTTCTTGTGATTCCAGAGCTTATTTTGAAATGCGTTCTTTTATTAGTAATTTATAGCGTTTGGCAGTTTGTTTAATTTTATGCTTATTGATGAATCACTTAAAAAGCTTACTAATGAGGACGATTGTTATCGAGGCTTAATTCGAAAAGAAGTTGCTCTAATACGGTTTTTGCAGAGGGTTCTAATGTCCAAATACCGAGCATTCTGTTAAGTGCGGCGCGATACACTCTGTTTTTTAGTAGGAAGGCGAGTGTGCTCGTATCATTGCTGAATACGTGCATTTGTACGATGGTGAGCTCTGCTTTGTTCTCAATGTCTATTTTCTGAAGATTGAAAGCGGGTAGGAAGGCAGACTCATACCAAACCTCAACGATCTCTCGAAGCTCCATCTCTTCTTCAGGTACATCGCACTCCTGAAGTTGGTGGTTTTCAGGAATTGCGGATAAGTAAGCTACATCAAGCTTGTCTGCAACGAATGTGTACATATTCTTCCTTGTTACCTGTGGTATTGGGGCGAATCATCCCTCTCGTTTATGAATTTGTCAATTATATCCATTGCCCTAAATAGCGAATTGTGATTAAGCGTTGAGGTTTTAGCTTAAGCTGTTTAAGTATTTGTCTGTTAAGCCAAAATATTTCAAATTTCCATCCGGCTCTAACACTAAACTCATGTTTGATGTTGCGATCAAACCAGGGTCGTTAGTCGAAAAAATCACGGTCTTATTCAACAATTTATCGGAGAACAGGCGATTAAAGTATTGAGCGTTTTCTTGCTCTGCACCGTTGAACGGTTCATCAATAATAATCAGAGATTGCTCACAGTTACCTAAGCCGAGTGCCAGACGCAATTTTTGTTGAATTCCATTCGGGAGACTTTTGCATTTATCCACGCTTAACTGAGTAGCCAAGCCTTCCGGAAGCCATTCATCTAATTCGAAGAAGCTGATCATCTCTTGCATCTTGTCTGTTGGAATCAGTCCGTTGTGTAAAATGAAGTTGGTCTCGAGTGAGCCTTCAAAAATATGCAAATTAAAAGGGATGTAGTTAATCGAGGTGCGATAACGGTAGCTATTGAACTGTTTAATGTTGTAACCATCGACAGAGACTGCGCCTTGATAGCGGTCTTCTAACCCAGCAATGATTGAAATTAAGGTGGTTTTGCCGCAGCCCGTTGGGCCACAAATGACCACTTTTGCACTGGGTGGGATTTTGAACCCCAAGTTAGTTAAGCCGGTTGCTGCTCCCGCGTATCGGTGACTGACACCGCTGCCCACGATGCTGCCTTGGAACAGGCGAATAGGCGGGCTTTTCTCTAAGGTTAATTTGTCGTCATTCATCGACATTAAATTGTTGATCTGTGCGGACGAAGCTTTGATCGACTGGAACTTGGAAATTGAGTTATAGATACCCATGATTGGGCCTAACGCTTTCCAAACCAGAATAACGGTCGCGAGCATGGCACCCGCATCAGAAGTACCTTCCATCACGCCAATAACTGCAGTCACGATACTTGCTGTGCCAATCACTTGGATCAAACTACCGCCAGCGGCCTGAATCTTACTGTTCGTTACGGCAACGTTCTCTGCATCGCTGGTGCTTTGCATATGCGATGCGCTGAATCGAGATTGAACGACACGAAGTAAAGGCAGGCCTTGGATAGTCTTGATACCACGAAGAATTTCATTCCATTGATACGAAACCATCGCATTGGCACGCGAACTTTTGGATGTGGCTTGCGAGTAGATATAGCGCGAGTAAATACAGAACACTAACATCAGTATTAAGCCGCCCATCACCACCAATGCCGCTGTACCAGACATCAGAGCAATGGCGATGATAAATACAATCACAAACGGCATATCAAAATAGCTAAGCGTTGATTCTGCGGTCACCAAGCGTCGGAAGGTATCGATATCTTTCAAACGCGCTAACTGAGAAGAGACCCCAGCTGTAGATGTCATCGCATAAGGTAGCCACAGCAGCTTAGATATAACGGCTTGCGAGATGTGCACGGCGAGGTCTTTACCGGAAGTGGCAATGATGTTGACCCGCATTTTCTTAAAGAAGTATTCAGAGAAGCCGACAATAATGGCGAATAAGGTTAGCCAATAGAGTGTGGCTTCGGAGCTCGAAGTCAGTGCGAAGTTATATACACTCATAATAAAGAATGGCTGCAATGCACCGAGAATACTGATGACGAAGCTGAGAATGATCAGGCTTTTAAGTTCATTGTTATAACGATAGAAAGCGTATTTAATCCAATTGCTTCTGTCTTGCGATTCCGGAGGTGGCTCGCGGAACAGACGAGAATATTCGCTAATCGCAATCAGCAAACAGGGCTTTTTGCACATTGGGTATTCAATGGTGTTGTTGTTCGTGTAATCAAACAGCAGCAACTTTCCATCTTTGGTGCCTAAGAAAATCGCACTTAGATTCTCTATTTCAATAAAGCATGGGTGTGGGTGCTTATCGATATTCTCGAGTGTCTTTAGTTTAGTAACATCACAGCGATATCCAAGGCGCTCTATGGTTGCTGTAAAGCTGTCGCCATCTTTGGGTTTTGGAATAAAAGCATCGCTGAGTATTGCGGGTGTGCCTTCCCATTCGAGTGCTATCAGGGTGTAGGCCAAACCACGAATAAGTGGCGATTGACTGTAACGTTCGTCGTATCCACTAGATTCAAAATCCAAGACACGTTGCGGCACATTATTGAAGTCGACTAGGATACTCATTGGTCACCTCCGGTAAGTTTTACGCGTTTGAGGCGGTGATTAAGTTTGTCCATTTTATTGCTGGCGATGATCAATATTTTGTCATTGGCGCGATAAGCCGTACTGGTGAGAACGACTCTCGCAAATTCCTCATCAAAGACACAATCGATGTCATCGAATATCAATACACGCTTACTGGCGAGCAGGGCACGAACTAATAATAAGGCGTAGCCAACTTGGCGAGAGAATGGGTTACGCATATGGCCTTTGAGTTCTGTATAAAACCCGGCAGGAAGCCCATCAATTTGCGCTTTGATGTTCATGGTTTCACACAGTGCAAACGCCGTGTTATTCAAGCTTGGTCGGAAACAGGTCAGGTTATCGATAATCGTCCCTTCTACGAACGAACTGGTCTTATCAACCATCAGAACACTGTTACGCCAAACGTTGTAATTGACGTCATCCAAAGGCGTGTCGTTAATCATGATATCGAGTTTGCTATCACTGTTCTGACGCGTAATACAGTTAGCGAGGTGGGTCTTACCTGAACCACTTTTCCCTGTCAGCAAATAGGCTTGTCCGAGTTCGAACTCGATACGCTGCTTTTCAGAATACTTAACCGAAATACGTTCAACTTCTGTTGTTTCATGTTGGTGTTCAACAGAGGCGGCCAATTCAAGGAGGTCAGCGATACGTTGGATATGGAGTTTGTTTAACTCCCAGCGGCTCGCGGTTCTCATTACCTGTTGATATGGCGCAAAGTAACGGTTGGTTAGCATGATGATCGCGGCCATGATGCCTTGACTCGATTCCATATTGATTACGGCAGTCGCCAAGACCACAACAACGCAAGCAATGGATAGCTGTTGGATGAGCGCCAAAATCAAGCCAAAGTTCGACTCGATTTGCTCATATTTGATGTTCTCCACTTCACGCTCTTCGACCATTTGTGTCATCAGGCTTTCAACGCGGTACTCCATGTTTCGCGCTTTAATATCAAGCGGGCTAGAGATGATCTCAATGATTTTGGAGGTAGTTAACCCTTCGATGTCTGACTTATTCTGCAAGCTACCAATTTTCTGTTTGGAAAGACTCCAAGCGAAAATCGCTAAGACAGCCGAGGCAATTAGAAGGGTGATACCAGCCCATATGTTAATGAGACCGATGATAAGTATAGTAATCACGCTAACAGCAAGGTTGATAAGCGCTCGAACCGATTCTCCACCAAAGAAGGTCTTAAGTTCAGGAATGGTTGAGATTCGTTCTAGGTATTCGCCTGGTTCCAAACGACGGAATTTAGATATTTCCGCCAAACAGATGGATTGGAATACCTTGTTGGTTAGGTTGGTTTCAAACTGCCTCATGATAACGGAAGATATCTTCTCTTCCTGACTTTTTAAGTGGTAGTCGAGGAAGATGGAAATCAAAATAATCGCGAACAATAAGAACAGCGTATCTTGTGCTTGGTTGGGTAACACTCGGTCAAAAATGATCAGAATAGAGAAGGGCAGTACCAAACCAAACAGGGTCGATATTATCGTTGAGAAAGTCAGATAACACTTATCTGCCATGTTGATCTTTTGCGAAAACTGCTCAGTTTGCATTGTGACCTCCTTTTCTCAATGACTCCGTTGAGAGAAGATGTTTTGGCACCAAATCTTGATTGTCGCGACCTTCAATATCACTCATTAATTGCATCACGCTTTCGATAGATTGAATTGAGAGTATTCCCTTAATTTGCTCAAGCTTGATGGTCTCGATGATGTAGTCGTATCGTGCGCTTTCATAGTCTCTTAACGCGCTGAACAGCTTACTTTCCGCCGCCAGCAAGTCGGTGATGGTACGCGTGCCTAATTGGTAGGCTCTTTGGATCCCTTTATAAGACGCGTAGTTGGCGCGAATGATGTTTTCGTAACTGCTTATAGATTGCGAGAAATCGTTAATGTTGAGCACGGAGGTATTCACACTGTTACGTGTGGTGTAAAGCGAATCTTGGTAAAGCAGCTCAGTACGTTCGATGGCCGTCGATGATTTTTGATAGCCGTAGTAATCAGAGCCACCAGACAAGATAGGAACTGCTAGGTTTAACCCAACACTGGTTGAGTTACTTTCGCCTGTCGCTGTAATGTCGGTTTTGTCGAAGTTATTGGCGTCATCGTGTCGATAGCTGGCTGAAAGCGATACTGTCGGTAAGAAGTTCGAACCGCTCTCTTTTAAGCTTCTGCGGCTTCTCTCGACGTTTTTCTTAGCCACTAACAAGTCGTTGTTGAGCTTTAACGCTTGATCCATGATTGATCGTTGTTCGGTTTCGTTTATCTCTTTTAAAGGCACACTTTCGTAGATATCTTGAGACGGAGTGATAGGGTATTGAATCTGAATCGATAGCCCGTTGAGAATGACGCGACGGTCTTTCTGCAAGGTTCTCAATCGATTCGACACACCTTCTTTCTGAGCAATCACTTCGTAAAGCTCACTGGCGGCTGTATTGCCGAGTTCCACATTGCGTCGCATTTGATGTTCACGCGTTTCGGACGATTTAAGCTCTACCTTGGTCGCTTTAATTTGTGCGTTGTTTTTCAAATACTCAAAGTATTGAGAGCCGATTTCTGAAATAGTGCTTTGGATTTTGTTCTCGTGTTTAATCTCTTCAATGTTGAAGTCGAGCTTTGCCGTCCCATATTTGAAAATATCGCCCAGATTGAAGATCGATTGAGAAAGGGAAAGGCTGTAGCTGTTCGAGTTATAGCTTGAAGTTTCATCAGGCACACTTGATAGCAAGGTTTCATTTTCATTCCATGTGGTATCGGCAGCACCATTGAGGGAAGGAAGAAATTTTGAGCGGCTGATACCAATGTTGTACTCGTTTTCTTCCACGCCCTTATCACTAGCGCGAAGAGACAGGCTGTTTTGCAGGCCGAGCTCTACCGCTTCAAGCAGGGTAGTCGCCGATGCTGAAGGTGTCGTGCTTAATGTAAGCGCAGCTATGATGCTGCTAGTTAAGTTTTTGTACCGCCACATACTTGTTGATCACCTTGATGATTTGGTCGCTTTTATAAGGTTTGCTGATTACGTAATCCATTCCGGCCTCAATACAAGCCTGGTGTTCGTTACTGCTGGTCAATGCGGTTGCACCTATGATGGTACAAGGGTTTTTCTCGTTTTCTTGTTCGAATTGGCGAATGCGTTTTGTGGCTTCGATGCCACCCATACCCGGCATGATGCAATCCATGAAGATGATGTCAGAACGCTTGTTCATAAAGTGCTTCACGGCATCGGCGCCATCGCCAACCATGTCTGGTTCATATTCTTGTTTGGTCAAGATTCGTTTCAGTAAAATTTGTTGAACTCGGTCATCCTCTACGATAAGGAATGAGCTGTTTTCCATCTGTTCTTCCGATGCTTCCGCTTCCATAATGGTGAGTAGGTTTGGAATGAACTCGTAAGGGATAGCAGGAGCGTTGATGATTTTGTCGACGAAGCTATGACACTCTTGTGCTTGCTGAGTGTTGGTCACTGACAACAGTAACTTGGTATTTGGGTGGTTCTTAAGCTGAGATTTCACCGTCTTGCTCAACGACGGCAGCTTGTTGGGTTCAAAGGTATCAGTCAACATTATCGCATCGTAATCACCGAACGTTTTCGCCGCTGAGAAAAGCTCATTTGCAGTGCGAATCTCGGTGATATCAAGCCCCAAGTTACTGAGCATTTTCTTCATCACATCGATGCGAACTTGAGTATTAGCACACAAGAGTAAACGCTTGCCATCAAAGCGAGTTTTCTCTGTGTGGAAGTTCTTAGCCTTAAGATCAAGCTCGATCTGAAAACGTTCCTGAGCCCCTGACTGGAACCAGTGGCTCTCGTAATATCCGTAATCCTTCAGAACGCTTTTCGCTAAGTCATCTGTGCTGGCTGTATGGTCTTTGTGTGCGCTCCAATGGAGTTTGTTGAGCTTGGCAACAGAAACATCCAGTGTTGATAAGAAGTTGAGGTTGATGGTGACACGGGTATTTTCCATGTCTGAAGCCGCACCCGATTCAATCGTTACAAACAGTTTCTTATTTGATTTGAGTTGAATAGCGTTAGAAAGTTGAAGGAACAGTATCCAGAATAAGCTGGTGGATTGGCCTGCAACACGATTCGGTAAGTTGTCAGAGATAAAACAGTCAAGTTGGCTTTCATTACGTTGTACTTTGGCACTGATATGAATCATTAATTCAGATAACACGCTCAGTAAAGAGAACTCTTTCGACTTGCTTTCCGTCCCCTGTGATATCAAGCGATTATAGTTTTCTGCTAACTCAGATAGTGTGCTACACGCAGAGGTAATATCGTTCGCCATCAACACGCCGTTTTCATCGGTTTCTTGAACCAGATATTGGACACCACCGTTGATGGTGTTTGTAATTCCGCGAATCTCATAACCGATCAGCGCATACAACTGTTTGTAGAGATCGTTATTGCGCTTTTGGTCTTCTAATTTACTGAAAATAAGTTTGAGATGAGAGTAAATCTGACGCTGCTTGGGGTTGATGCTAACTTCATTAAGAAGCTCTTCAAGACGTTGTAAATCTAGCTGCTTCAGCTCTTGATACAGGGCATCGAATTCATAGTCGATTTCGCGTTCGTTAGAACTGGATTTCTTTAGCTTCAACATAGCAACTGAGTTGGATAGAATCGTAATCACAGCCAATATCACGACCACCATAAACAACCAGATAAAGAACTCGTTTTTTTCTGACATTAAGTCATTTGCATGGTTGTTAAACATGGTGCGATAGTTGTCGTCCATCTGCAGATAGTTATTGGTCAATGAAAGGTACAAGCCTAATACGTCGTTACGTGTTTTTGCGCTATCGGAGAAACGATTAATCGCCAATTCCAGTTGTGTGTATTCAGTTGCCCCAACCAAGCTGAACTCGGTTTTGTTCAACGAGGCTAAAGAGCGAAATTCATCAATTTCAAGCTTCAAGTTAACCAGGTTGAATTCGTTAGTGCCGCAAGTGTTGGTACTTAAACATTGTTGCAGAGTTTGAATATCTTGTTCTATGGTCTGATTAAGCTTCTGGGCTTGTATGAGCAGTGGGGCGCTTTGCACTTGTGCGACTGAATCTATTTTTGACCAAGAAAAGTATAAATAGAAAGCGAGCGCAGCCAATACCACGCTAAATAGTATGCTTAGACGTAGGGCGGGTATGGAAATATTGTACGAAGGTTTACCGCTCATTGATTATCTCTCATCGAAAGCATCCTCGATGGCTGACATCACCGGTTTCGCAGCGTATTCGATCACGCGACGCGAGCCTGTTTTCACATCAGCGGTAAACTCCATGTAAGGTGATAACTTGTATTGAGTGCCTCCTCGTTCAAGAAAGTTTCGGTCAATTTCAATCTCAGCTAAATAGAATTCAGCGTCTTCTTCTTCGTATGATGAACGGCTGATTGAGGCGATGGTTCCCTCAACAAACCCGTATTTTGCAAAGTTATAGGTATCCATTTTTACTTTCACTGCCTGACCAATTTCGACAAATCCCATGTCTTTACGTGGGATCTTCGCTTCACCGTGTAACGAATTATTTATTGGGGCAATATCGGCGATACTTTCTCCTGGCGGAATCACAGCAGAACGGAAATTGAAGTGAAGTTTATCGACCACACCATCGACTGGCGAGTAGACGACTAGGCGATCAACCTTGTCGGAATGCTGCGGTTGTAAGATTCGCTTTAGCTTGAGGTCTTTGTTCGCTTGAATGATTTGTGCTTGGTACTCAGAGTTTCGATTCTCAACCAAGTCACGGTGTTGCTTTTCCAGTTTGTCGAGTTGGAAACGCTCATTCATCACAGATTCGTCAAGGTTCTCAATCTCACGCACCATATTCGACTCTTGTACTTTCATGTTAAGAACGTCGACATAAGACGCCATCTCTTCTTTATAGAGGGTGTTTTTGATGTTGAGCTGCTTACGTATCAGAGAGAGTTGATTCTCTGAACTTTTGCGACGCTTTAACATTGAACTGATCAACGAGTTCTTGTGCTTAATATCGTGTGTAATGAGTTCTTCATTTGAACGGTTTTTAGAGAATTCTTGTCTCCAGGTATTCATGTTGACCTGAACTTGCTCAGGGTATTTCTCAATGAAAGCGTCGAAGTTAGGCTCTATCATGTCGCGTAAGCTTTCATAACGAATCTTATCGAGCTCTATCTGAATAATTTCAGTATTGACGGTATCAAGTTGAGTGTTACGGTCAAGTGAGCGTATTCGAGCGATAGGTTGGCCCTCATAAACGACTTCCCCTTTTCTGACTAACAATTCTTCTAATATCCCGCCTTCTAAATGCTGAACTTTCTCAACATCCGATTCCAATAGCAGTTCGCCACGTACAGAAACAACAATATCGATACGTGCTTGTGACGCCACCGCAATAGCGACCAAAGCGAGCAAGAATATAATGAGCAACGTTTTGTGAACGCTGGTCATGGCACTAGCAAGCACAATAGTGTCATCAGCTGTGACCTTAGAAGCCTCGTTATTGGAAACGAGTGCTTTTCTGAGGTGATGTTCTATTTGGTTATTGCTCATGACTACCTCGATGACTTGTCATCTATTACTTCCTTAATGTCCAACAAGTGATTGATTTGTCGATTGACGTTGTGCAATTCAGTTTTTACATCCTCTAAAAGATCTTCAGGTGCAGGGAATTCGTGCTTACTCAAATGTTCCAATTTGGCCATTTTGGGTGGCAAGTCTTGATCACACAGTAAAGTTAAGATGGTCTTTAATCTCTTTGAGTAGTTGTTGAGTTCATCAAAACGGTCACTTTTATGGAGCGTCTCTATGTTGATCGCTGCGTCTGAAAAGTCCTTATAAAAATCGCCTAGTAGCAATTGAAGCCCTTTGTGGTTGTTGTCGATTGAACGCAGCAAACTCGTCATGTCTATCATCATTCCACCGCCGTAATTGCTTTAATCACAATAACTAAGGATGTTTAAAGGTAGTTTTCAAATTTTTTTTGATTCTTTATGTATAAAAAGAAAAATATGAAAAATGTTGTATAAAAACTTGGTTTTTCAAAATGGTGTCCTTTAATGCCTCTAAATACGATCAGTTAGCTAGTAGCAACGGAGGCTGTAATGGCAGGCGAAAATAACCAAAACAACCAAAATGAAGATCTCAATGACGCGGTAGAACAAACGGACACGAACGACGCGGGTACGCCCTCCCAACAGCAGAATCAACAAAATCAACAAAATACGATTGCGTCGACAATAGCGACGGGTGCTGAAAACACGGATGCGGCCGACGAGGTTAATCAGGCTTTAGAAGACAATCCGAGTGGCGCAGGTAATGCTGAAGATGCGTCGGCTTCTGGTGCGGCTGTTCAAGAAGAGACGCCAGAAAGCGATGGAGATTCTGATGCAGCTCAATCCAATGTAGTCGGTGGTGCGGCTTCGGAAGCTGGCTCGGACAATGCTGCTGGCAGTGGTGGCGGTGCTGGAGCGGGCGCACAAGCTGTAGGTGGTGATATCGCAGAGGCTGCGACAGGTGGTGTAGACGCTGAAGGTAATGAAGAACAAGGCCAAGCTGCGCGTACTTCAGCAGCGCCGAGTGCGACATCTTCAGAGTCGGGTGACCAACAAGTTGGTGATGAGCTAGATTCACAAACAGTAGAAGAGACGTTTGCAGTTGATGTTCAAGCTTCTGACGAAGAGACCATTAGCGAAGTAGAGGATGACTTTGATTCTGAAACGGTAAGCGAAACGTTTAAAATCAAAGTGGAAAGTGAAAATGATACGCCAGAAGCTGAACAAGATCTGGCTTACATCATGGATGAAGATGGCTCCATAACATTCACTCAAGAACAATTACTCGAATACGCAAGTGATGTGGATGGGGACGAGCTTGTTGCTTCTAACGTTCAAGTTGGTGATGATGCAACAGTTCAAGACAATGGTGATGGTACTTTCACCGTTGTTCCTTCAGCTGATTTTAATGGTGAACTTGACCTTACTTTCGACATCAGTGACGGCCAAGAAACGATTAGCAGCGCAATTGATTTAACGGTACGCCCGATTAATGACGCGCCTGTTCCTGAAGATAAAACGTTTGAAATCGAGGAAGACGGAACTCTTGTATTCACCGACGCTGACCTCCTTTCTGGTGCGACAGACATTGAAGGTGACAACCTAACGGTTGAAGGTGTGACCTACGACGGTGGCGACGGTATTCTTACCG
>NZ_JBFSUX010000084.1:0-15721 GCF_041467595.1 Vibrio sp. 10N.247.311.13
TTTTCTCACACTCCTAAGTCTAGATTGCTAAGGAGGGAGTGGATTCCATACATCACGTTAGTGTTTTTACTCATAGCTATCTTGTTAAAGAAAGTTTGTCCTATAAATAGTAATCTGAATAGTCGATTCGAACATTCTACAAGTTTACTCAAAACGTCCACAGGTTAACGGGGAGATTTCCGTCTTTTTGCGACTAGAGTGAACTTATAGTCACTGGATTTAAAGTAGTTGCGACTATATTCGAATACAGTGTCATCGTGTAGGTAGCTGCGAGTGCGCTTCTCAATGATCGGGTCGGCAGGACTGATGCCTAGCAACTCAGCAACATCGTTAGCCGGGAGGATGGGCACGATTTCCTGCTCACTTCTATCTATCACCAGTTTTTTCTGCTTCTCGATATAATCGTATTTCGAGCCTTGCATCACTTGATAGGTTAGATCCGGGAACATGTCGACTGGCATCCATGTCTCTTCAACGGTGATTGGGTTGTCATCGACAAAACGAACGCGTTTTACGTAAAAAATTCGAGCGCCTTCGTTGATGTCTAAGTGCTCTGCTAGTGTTAACGAGGCAGATTGAATTTCAAAGGCAATTACATCGCTATGAGTTATCCCACCTAAATGAGCCCATTTTTCCGCAAAGCTACTTTGTTGGTAGATATCGTAGTTAACCTTATTCTCTTTAACGTAGGTGCCACTACCCTGAATGCTCTCTAGCTCTTCATTTTCGATCAGAAGTTTAAGCGCCTGACGAACGGTTACTCGGCTGGCAGAAAACTCTTCGCACAATTGAGCTTCTGTTGGCAGCGCCTCACCTACCTTGTAAATCTTACTGCTGATTTTTTCTCGAATGGCGTCAGCTATTTTGCGATACAGGGGCAGTCTTGCCATGTAAACCTCGGAAACAATACAAAAGAGATAGGTGACAACGACTTGTGATCACCTCTAGAGGCTTAATGATACGAATTAAAGCACTGAATACAAGAAATGGTTGTTGAGTGAGTGAGCTGATAATACAAAAAAACTCCAAGCGGGGGAGGCTTGGAGTTTTGGAGCATACTAAGTGAGGGTGAGTTAAGCTTTCGTTTCAGCTAACTTCTTTTCTTTTTGGTTTCCTATTACTTTTAATCCGATGGTTAGTGCCATTGACACTGCAATACCGATGACGAAGTAAGTCAGCCAAGCAACAGGGTTACCGATGACAGGTAGCATGAACACTGCGCCGCCAGCTACGGTACCAATAGTAATCTTAGAAGAAAGAATTAATGCAGCCGCTACACCACCACCAATCATATGAGCAGGGATGATACGCATTGGATCTTTTACAGCGTAAGGGATAGCACCTTCAGTGATACCACAGAAACCTAAGATAGCGGTTGAAGGGCCTGCCAAGCGATCTTCTTCATCGAAGAAACGTTTGAATACGACAGACATAATGCCTAATGACATACCAGGGATACATTTCGCAGCAGTAAAGGCAGCGTAAAAGATTGATGCATCACCAGCGAAGTCACCACTTGTACCAACACCGATACAGAATAGGTAAGCCGCTTTGTTTACCGGGCCGCCCATATCGAAACAAGCCATAGCACCGAGGATGAAACCAAGAATCAGTAGGTTGTTTGTGCCCATTGAGGTTAGCCAGTCAACCAAACCACTGTTAAGCATCGCGAAGAACTTACCAGGGCCCGCATACATAAAGATTAGTGTTGCGATACCCGCTAGTAGAGGTGTGATGATAATCATCTTCACTGACTCTAGTACTTTCGGTACTTTGATCTGGCGGACAAGCATAACAAATAACGCTGCTGCTGCACCGGCTACTAAGCCACCTAGGAAGCCGCCGGTCATGATAGAGATCTTACCGAATCCACCACCAACAGCGACGAAACCACCGACGAAACCAGGAGCTAGACCAGGTTTACCGACCATACCGTAAGCTGTAAATGCTGCAAGCACACAGATTAACAGTGGGTTAAATGCTTTTAACGTGCCGTAGTATAGGAAATGAATAATGCCTTGAAACGAAGACTCAAACTGCGCTTTGGCTTCTGGCTGTGCAATAGCTGCATAAACTTCTTTCTTAATTGCACCGATTTCACTGTTTGCTAACCCTTCAGCGGCGTTAATTATGCCAAGGTCTGCGTATGTTTTGCCCGTGTATTCAACCAGTATCGCTTCATCATAAAGGTGGGTGTAATCGTAGCCGAAGAATAGATTTAGAAGACCTACACAAAGACCACCGATTATAACAAGAGGAATGATGTGAGATACGCCTGAAAGAGCGCCCTTGTACCAAAGTTTCAAGAAACTAACGATCATATTGTCGTTGCTCTCTTCCTTCTCGGCAAACTTGTTGGTCGTCGTGGCTGCTTTCGCATTTGAGCCACCCGCTTTGACCTTCTCTTCGAGTGCATCAAGCATTTCATCAGCGGCTTTGATACCATCTTTAACCTTACCTTGCACAGACGTTAGCCCCTCGAAGCGCTCAGCTTCAATTACGCCTACGTCAACAGCGTAGATAATGCCATCGGCCTGCGCGATATCTTGTGCGGTTAGTTTTCCATCTAGTCCATTCGCACCTTGCTTCTCGACCTTTATTTCCCAACCGCGCGCGGCTGCTTTCTTTTCTAAATTTTTAGCCGCCATGTAGGTGTGCGCTACACCGGCTGTACATGCTGTAATCGCTAAAATTTTCATCTGATGTTCCTTTGCGTCGTCTCTCGTCATTTGAGCGACAAATAGGTCACTCAATGATTATATTCTTACTTAATTTGTTTTAATCATCTGTGATAATTCTCACAAGTTGTATTATTTGTATTTAATTTGTTTTTATTGTTCTTAGTATCAAAGTAATACAAAAAATGCACTATGACTATATGCCATTGAAATATAATACTAAATAGCTACGAGGCGACATTAAGTAATAAAACCCTTATTTAAATAGAATAGCTTGTATTCGCCCTTTGGCGCTTAGAGGTGAGGGTAAATTTATAGTTGTTGGTCGTGAAATAGTTTCGGCTATATTCGAAGATGGTGTCATTTTCTAGGTATCCGCGAGTACGCTTTTCTATAACAGGTTCTGTAGGATTGACTCCAAGCAATGTCGCCACGTCACTTGGTGGAAGGACAGGCATGATTTCTTGCTCACTTCTATCTATCACCATCTTCTTTTGCTTTTCGATGTAGTCATATTTCGACCCTTGCATCACTTGGTAACTGAGGTCTGGGAACATAGTCGTTGGCATCCAAGTCTCTTCAACCGTAATGGCGGTCTCGTCCAGGAAACGTACTCTCTTGATGTAGAAAATGCGCTCGCCTTCATTGATATCCAAGTGTTCGGCCAGCGTTAATGAGGCGGCTTGTACCTCGAAAGATAAGACATCGCTGTGTGTTACTCCCTGCAAATGAGCCCATTTCTCAGCAAAGCTGCTCTGTTGGTAGATGTTGTAGTTTATTTTGCTCTCTTTTACATAGGTACCACTACCTTGAATACTTTCTAGCTCTTGTTGTTCGATTAGAAGTTTAAGCGCTTGGCGTATAGTTACGCGGCTGACAGAGAACTCTTCACGGAGTTGTGCTTCTGTCGGTAGTGCTTCACCAACCTTGTAAATACCGGTGCTAATCTTATCTCTAATGGCATCAGCGATTTGTCGGTACATGGGTAATCTTGTCGTCATATCCTAGCTAACCTCTTGCGTATTAACCTGTAGAACCACTCTAACAGGTCTTAGCGTGTGACCTTTGACTTGAATAATACGAATTCTACCCAGTTAAATAATGATAAAGAATACAAATATGGACATTTAACTCCAATTTAATACATATCGTGATATTTGTGAGAACTGTATCACGGTTTATTTGTATTTGATTGGTATTGTTGTTGTCACATAAACAGATAACCCAAAAGAACGTGAACACGGGGCTAAAACTATGAACCTTACAACGCTTACCAACTCATCACTGATTAATCTACAAACGACGTTCGAAAGTCGTGACGCTGCAATTGAAGCACTCGCTGAACAACTCGACCAACAAGGCAAACTGCACGACAAAGAAGAGTATTTAAAAGCTGTGTTTGCCCGTGAAGAGCATGGTGCAACGGCGCTAGGCGAAGGCCTTGCTGTTCCACATGGCAAAACCGACGCAGTGAAAGAAGCAGCATTTGCAGTCGCAACCCTAAAACAAGATTTGAAATGGCAGGGCATTGATGAAGAAGAGGATGTAAATCTGATCTTTCTAATTGCTATTCCTAATGCTGAAGCGGGCTCTACACACATGCAACTGCTGACCGAGCTGACAAGTACTTTGATTGATGATGAAGTTCGTGAAGCGGTACTTAGCGCGACAACTGTAGAACAAATTTTTGCACTTCTTAGCGATGAGGAAGAACAAATTGAACAGGCAGCCGAAGAATCTGCACCAGTAGTTGAAGAGAAGAAAGGGTTGTTTGGTTCTATTGCTTCAAAGTTATTTGGATAACTCAGCGTTTACTCAAAAGCCATTACTCATTTAAGTCGCACAGCACAGTCTTTACAGGTACAAAACAATGACTAAATCACGCGTTCATATTACCCCACACATGCACTGGGATCGCGAATGGTACTTCACCACTGAAGAGTCTCGTATTCTTCTGGTGAACAACATGGAAGAGATCATGCAACGTCTGGAGAGCGATCCAGAATACAAATACTATGTACTTGATGGTCAGACAGCTGTCCTTGAAGACTACTTTGCCATCAAGCCAGAAAATAAAGAGCGTGTACGTGACCTAGTTCAGGCGGGCAAACTTATTGTTGGCCCTTGGTACTCTCAAACTGACACTATGCAGGTTGGTGGTGAGTCAATCGTCCGTAACATGTTGTACGGCCTACGCGATTGTCTAGAGTTAGGTGAGCCAATGAAAATTGGTTACTTGCCAGACTCGTTCTCAATGAGCTCACAGTTGCCGATGATCTATAACGGATTTGATATCGATACAGCGATGTTCTGGCGTGGTTGCTCTGAGCGTCACGGTACCAACAAAACTGAGTTCTTATGGCAATCTAATGATGGTTCAGAAGTAGCTGCACAAGTACTGCCTCTTGGATATGCGATTGGTAAGTACCTACCTCAAGATGAAGAAGGGCTGCGTGCTCGCCTAGACAAATACTTCCCGGTGTTAGAAAAACCGTCAGTGACCAAAGATATCCTGCTGCCGAATGGTCACGATCAGATGCCAATCCAAAAAGACATCTTTGAGGTGATGGACAAGCTACGTGAGGTTTACCCAGAACGTGAGTTTGTGATGAGCCGCTTTGAAGAGGTGTTCGACCGCATCAAGCAAGAACGCGATCAATTAGACACAGTAAAAGGCGAGTTTAACGACGGCAAATACATGCGTGTGCACCGTACAATTTCGTCAACTCGTATGGATATCAAGCTGATCCACGCTCAGGTAGAGAATAAGATCGTCAACATCCTAGAACCTCTTGCTTCTATCGCTTGGTCACTAGGTTTTGAATATCACCATGGCTTGATTGAGAAAATGTGGAAAGAGAGCATGAAGAACCATGCCCATGACTCTATTGGCTGCTGCTGTTCAGACAAGGTGCATGCGGAGATCCTTAACCGTTACATCCTAGCCGACGATATGGCGAGCAATCTGATCACCTTTTACAAGCGTAAAATTGTTGACCACATGCCAGCGCGTGAAGGCTGCGACAAGCTAGCTTTCTTTAACCTATCGCCATACGAACGTGAAGAGGTGATCAACACCACCATCACTATTCGTTCAGAGCAGTTCAACATCTTCGATGATAACGGCAACTCAGTTGAGTACTTCATCCAAGATCAGCGAGTGATCGACCCAGGCAAGATTGACCGCCAGATTGTCCACTACGGTAACTATGACCCGTTTATTGAGTACGATATTCAGATTAAACAATCTGTACCTGCGATGGGCTTTGCTACCTTGCATATTCAAGGCAATGAACAAGGTGCTCAGAAGATTGCCGAGCAGAAAGATTACCTGCTAGAGAATGAGTTCTACACCATCAAAGTGAACGACAATGGCACCCTAACCATCTTGGACAAAGAAACCGAGATGACATACGACCAAGTGCTAAAAATTGAAGATGGTTCAGACGATGGCGATGAGTACGACTATTCGCCATCTCGCAAAGAGTGGCTGCTTTACTCAGATGAGTTTAAAGTCGAAACCGATATTAAACATGAAGGATTCCAATCGGTTGCTAGCATCAAACTGCGAATGGATGTACCAGCTAATCTGCAAGAGCGTGAAGAGCGCACAGGACAAAACGGCTATGTAGATGTCGATTGTCAAGTGGTACTTAAAGCCGGTTCACGCCGCATTGAAGTCCGTATGGAGCTAGATAATCAAGCAGACGATCATCGAGTACGTGTGCTTATCCCAACGCCATTTGTCTCTGAAAATGTGGTGGCAGATAACCAGTTTGGCCTTATCACTCGACCAACTAACGACCCTGCAATGGAAGTATGGGAGCAAGAAAGCTGGAAAGAAGCGCCAGTGCCTGTGTACCAGCTGATGAACTTTGCTGCGGTTGAAAACCAGACAGGTGGACTGGCATTGATGACCAATGGTCTGCGTGAGTTTGAAGTCGTATCAAGCCAAGGCAATGAAGAACGCGATACCTTTGCTCTAACTCTACTGCGTGGGGTAGGAGTTCTAGGTAAAGAAGAGTTGTTGCTGCGTCCAGGACGTCCTTCAGGTATCAAGATCCCGACCCCAGACTCGCAAACTCGCGGCAAGTTGGTGTGTGAATTCAGCTTACTTGGTTTTGCTGGCAACCATATCGCGGCCAACGTTATGGCTAAAGCACGAGACTATGTAACGCCAATCGAGTGTTACAACAAGATCCCGTACAACGCAATGAAGCTAAACGTCGGTGAGCAAGATAAGCCGTTAACCTACTCGCTTCTTGCCAAAGAGCAGAAAGGAGCTGTTCTTAGTGTACTGAAGAAAGCGGAAGATGAAGATGCCTTAATTCTACGTGTCTACAACCCGGCTGAATCTGGACAGATTGAAGATGGTGTTACCTTCACTCAACCAGTGACTTCATGGCAAGAGACCAGCTTGGATGAGCGAGTACGTGATACCGAAGTCGCTAGCCAGAGCTTTGGTGCACTTAATGCGTGTCAGGCTAAATCATTCCAAGTGAAGTTTTAATCCTAGTTTTTAACCGTAGAAACCTCCGCTCTGATTCCAACTGGGCGGAGTTGGTGAACCGAGATGAAGATTGTAATTGCCCCCGATTCATTTAAAGAGTCTCTTAGTGCCAAGCAGGTATGCCAAAGCGTTGAAGCCGGTTTTGCACAAGTATTCCCAGAAGCGGAGTATGTGCATCTACCGCTGGCCGACGGCGGTGAGGGAACGGTCGATGTATTGATGCAAGGGTTAGATGGCATTGTGCAAACTACCCAAGTGATGAACCCACAAGGTGAGACCGTCGATGCACATTGGGCACTGCTTGATGACGGTAATACGGCATTGATAGAGATAGCTTTAGCATCGGGATTAGACCTAGTTTCGCCACAAGATCGCGATCCTGCCCTTGCAACTACCTATGGTACTGGTGAGTTGATCAAAGAGGCACTTGAGAAAGGTGTAAATAAAGTCCTGCTTGGTCTTGGAGGCAGCGCCACCAATGATGGTGGGGCTGGTATCGTCCAAGCATTGGGTGGCAAGTTGTTGGACGAGCAAGGCAATGAGATTGCCTTGGGTGGTACTGCTCTTTCTAACCTTTCTCGTATCGACTTAAGCAATATCCATCCTCGATGCCAACAGGTCGAGTTTGTGATCGCTTGTGATGTCAACAATCCATTAGTTGGTGAAAACGGCGCTAGCTATATCTTTGGTGCTCAAAAAGGGGCTTCCTCGGAACTGATTGATCAGCTTGATGACGCGTTGAATCATTTTGGAGAGGTCAGCAGCAATCTCACTGGAACAGATAACCGAACTACACTTGGCTTTGGCGCTGCTGGTGGCGCATCTCTTGGTTTATCACTGCTATTTGATATCCAAATCAAGCAAGGTATTGAGATGGTTTTAGACACCTTAAACGCAGACCAAGTGCTGCAGGGCACGGATCTGGTTATTACTGGCGAAGGCCAGATGGATAACCAAACCCTGCAAGGCAAGACCCCGTTTGGTATTGCTAAACGAGCCACGCTACAAGGTATTCCCGTGATTGGAATTGCAGGCTCATTGGGTAAAGAGATTGATGAACTCTACAACGTTGTCGATAGCACCTTTGGCACGGTTCGTTCACCACAACCACTAGAACAAGTTCTGACAGAGGCGGGCGATAATCTGACTCGCACTGCACGCAATATTGCCGCTACTTTGAAAGTAGGCGCACAGATTTTTGGAGAGAAGTAGTATGTCTCTATTTAAGCTTGATAACGTCATCCAAAACTATGCATGGGGTAGTAAAGACTCCATTCACAACCTATTTGGTATCAATAATCCAGAGCACAAGCCACAGGCAGAGATCTGGATGGGTGCTCACCCAAATGGCTGCTCTAGGCTCGATGGTACCGGAGAGCCTCTTGCTGAGGTAATTGAGCACAACAAGCAAGATATTCTTGGTGGCTACACCGCTGCACGTTTTGGGGAGTTGCCTTTCTTATTCAAAGTGCTTGCCGCAGAGATGCCACTCTCTATTCAGGTACACCCTAGTAAACATAAAGCGCAGCAAGGGTTTGAGCGAGAAAACCAACGAGGGATTCCGCTAGATGCCGCGCACAGAAACTATAAAGATTCCAACCATAAGCCTGAATTGGTTTACGCTTTAACCTTTTATAAAGCGATGAATGGATTTCGCCCAATTGCAGACATTATTACTTTGTTTAAAGAGGCCGACATTCCAAGTCTGGCGAAAGAAATTTCCGAGCTAGAAAAGCACGCAGATAGTGCAGCGCTAAAAGAGTTCTTTGCTGCGATTATGTCACTTGAAGGTGAACGTAAAAAGGTGGCACTGGCTGAACTTGGTGAGGCGCACAGACGTCCGGCTAAAACCATGATAGGGCGCGAGGCTCTGCAGTACAGTGCTGAGTTTAAGCGGCATTATCCTGGAGATATCGGCCTATTTTCTCCACTAATGCTTAATACTGTTGAATTAGCACCTGGCGAAGCAATGTTTTTGTACGCCGAAACCCCACATGCATATGTGCAGGGGACTGGTCTGGAGATAATGGCAAGTTCAGACAATGTCTTGCGCGCAGGGCTCACACCAAAACACATTGATGTAACTGAGTTAATAGATAACACCTCATTCGAACCGATTGAACCAGCGGAGATTCGGCTAAAACCAATATATAAAGAGAGTAATAAAGTGAGCTACCCGATCCCAGTTGATGACTTCTGCTTTGAAGTAATGACAGTCGAGATTACCAGCCAAGCACAGTTTGTTCGTAGCGCAGAAATACTGTTTTGTATTGAAGGTGAAGTTGCAATTTCAAGTCAAAATAATCACGTTGTGTTGAGAGCTGGTGAATCAGTATTCGTTAGCAGTAACTCAGTGAAATACGATTATCAAGGGCATGGGAGGATAGCCCGAGCATTCAATTAATTTTCATATGCTTGGAACCTTGATGTGGCCAAAGTAGACACTACTAATTAAACGGCTCCTGCAAACAATACTGAGTAATTGGCTGCCCGACGTGCTTTTTGTCTATTTTAAGACAAATCTCATTTAACTTACTTAAACTAATCCATTGCTCACTAAATTAGCAAATCGCGTAGCACACTTTTGTCCAGAAACTTCTCACGCACCATTTCGTAACTCAGAAATGCCCAGAACCTTCTTAAGGCTCAGAGATTCTGTGCGGAAAGGGATTAAAGTGAGTAACCGTGTATCGGGGGGCTTAGCCTGCATGGCTATTGCAGCACCGTTGGAAATACCTAACTGATGCCGTTGAAGAAGCTATTATACTTATGTTGAAATAGACTGAATTACTAGCTGGCGGTTGTAAGCAGGTTAAGTACGTTAGGATAAAGTATAGTTGCCTTAGCCTAAAAATTTATGCAGTAACTTATGAATTTGACACTTGGTTAAAAGTATTACCATAAGTATTACCGCTCTCTTTGCGAGTTTTTTTATGGATATATATCAGCATCTTAAATAAATAAGTCGGATTCCTCACTCACCGCCAAATTTAAGACCGCAGCAGTTCGCTGCGGTTTTTTTATGTCTAATTTTATCCTGCGACCTGTTATCACCAAGGAAGAGCAACAACAGGTGTGATGACCAGTCGAAGTTGATGCTCTATCCCAAACGCGTCAGGGCTTTCAATGTAGTTCCAGTATTGAAGACCAAACTTGATGGGTTTGCCACCAATGAGAGTCGTCTTAGCGAACCCAATACCAATAGGGAATGACAATTTATTTCCACTGCTCGCTTCGTGATTATAGCTCCAAGTTGGTTGCGCTTGAATTTGCCATCCATCGTCTAGATTCGCGGTATAGAAGTACTGTCCACCAGTAATACTCGCGTCGGCGTCATTGCTTCCGCCAGCGTTCCATTGATGGGTAATTAACGCCCCGATAACCCCCCAGCTTTGTACGTAGGCTAAGGCAAACTCTGGACCGAGTAAGAATTGATCGTTACCCAGTTCATCGCTTGTTGCGGTGGGCAGTGTACCCACTATCCCCCCCACGACAATCATGCCGCTCTCAAAGGTATGACCAACGGCCACATCAAAGCCGATATCACCGAGACCTGCATCTGAATTTTCAAATCTATCGCCCTTGTAATAGGGTTGGTCAAATATTAAAGGTATATTTGGTCTGATAAATAAGTTGGTTCGCTCTGCAATTGGCACAGGGAGAACAGGTTGAAAGCTCAAGCGATACCCGTTCTGACTGTTCGCTGAATTTAAGTCGCCTTGATAGTTCGTCCAATCCAAGTTAAAGGACATCGAGCCAAGCGTTGTGTTTGGGTTGGCTAGCTCTTTAGCTACCTCCTCTACATCTTGCCCCTCGTCGGCTAACACTACGATGGGAAGAGTGACAGCAAAGAAGAATATCGCGCTTAAACTTCGTAATTTAAGGTTTGGCATTTTTTTTCCCTGACGAAAACGTTGGTACATAAACGTTTAGCTATGAAGGATTATTTTGTCAAAGTTGCCTTTATAGAGAAGGGCAGCTCTGGAGCGGCAAAGTCAATAGTTGTGGGTGAGATGAGCGTAAAAGTGATTGTTTTTGAGTCACTTTCTCTTGTCACGTTAGATTTGTCTTATCAATGAGCAAAGATGAGGATCAGGTAGATAGCGTGAAATTATTGGTCTAAGATTTTTGACACGTAACACTTATAGTTCATCTCACACACACGGGATAAAATTATGAAACCACTAGAATCATTCATTAAAAAGGCTACGATCGTCGGCTTTGGCCTTATGTCACCACTTGTTATCGCCGCTAATTATGATGTTGTAATTTTGAACGGCAGAGTTATCGACCCTGAAACAAATTTCGATTCTGTTGCTAATGTCGGGATCAAAGATAATAAGATCACAGCAATAACGACCGATAGTATTTCTGGGGATAAAACTATTGACGCTACAGGTAAAGTTGTTGCCCCTGGATTCATCGACGTCCACGCTCATGGTCAAAACATTGGTGACTACAGAATGCAGGCGATGCAAGGCGTTACCACTATGCTGGAACTCGAATCTGGTGTTCTACCTATCAGTGACTGGTATGCAGGACAAGCTGAAAAAGGCTTACCATTAAACTATGGTGCAGCAGCTGGTTGGACTTACGCTCGTATTGCTACATTTAGTGAGACGGAACCCGAAGCGACCGTTGGCTATTTCCAAAAAGCTCAATCACGTAATGATTGGAAGATGGATATAGCAACACCTGAGCAAGAAAGTAAAATCATCAAGCTGATTGAGCAAGGCCTTGATGAAGGTGGCCTAGGTATCGGTATTAACGCTGGCTATGCACCGGGCCATGGTCAAAAAGAATATTATGCATTGGCTGAATTAGCCGCAGAAAGAGACGTAGCAACCTATACTCACGTTCGCTATGCCAGCAATGCCGAGCCACAAAGCTCGTTTGAAGCCGTTAAAGAATTAGTGGGCAATGCCGCTATCACTGGCGCTCATATGCACTTTTGTCATATTAACAGTACTTCATTAAAAGATATCGAAACCATCTTACCTATGGTCAATAAGGCTCAAGAACAAGGAATCAATGTTACTGTGGGCGCTTACCCTTGGGGCGCAGCAAGTACTGTCGTTGGCGCAGCCATGTTTTCTGGTGAAGGCTGGCGGGAACGTATGGGTTCAACCGCTGAAAACTTTCAGCTAGGTAAAGAACGTATGACAGAAGAACAGTTGAAAGACTACCAAGAAAATAAACCTGGTACTTTTATTGTCTGGCACTTCCTAGACGAGCAAAACCCTAAAGATCTTGCTCTATTAGACGCTTCGATTCTAAATCCTAATGTGTTGATTGAATCTGACGAAATGTTCTGGATGCATATGGACGAAGACGGCCACATTGAAAATTATGCAGGTGACGAGTGGCCATTACCAAAAGATCTATTCTCTCATCCTAGATCAAATGGCACCTTTGCTAAAGTACTCAGAGTCTATGTTCGTGAGCGCGGCTTGTTAACGATGACGGAAGCACTACGTAAAATGACACTGATGCCAGCTCAATTAATAGAAGATTTTGTCCCTCAAATGAAAAATAAAGGACGAATCCAAACCAATATGGACGCAGATATCGTGGTATTCGACCCAGAAACTATCGCTGATGTGGGCACCTACCAAGATCCTAACCACCCAGCCGTAGGCGTACATTGGTTATTGGTTAACGGCAAAATCGTTGTCAACAACACACAACTAGATACAGACGTTAAAGCAGGCGAAGCCATTCGACGTTAATTCACCTAATCAATGATAAATCAGACTATAGAAAGCGATACTCAGGTATCGCTTTTTTATCTCACCTCTTCGATAATTTCTTAAAGTGTCACATATAATACTTTTAAATGAATTTTCTAATTGAGGTAACATTTAGATAGATTTGCCAAAAATATTCGACATAAATCACGTTTTTATCATGTCATTGGGCGTAGTTTATTTATAAAAAGGTGCATACAAAGGGCTTAACACTCCGTTTGATATAAATCCGTACCTATCTTTACTTCCAAACTTCCAAACTTCCAAACTTCCAAACTTCCAACATATTTATATTTTATAGAAGCTAACACTGTTAAGGAAAATTTCAAATATGGACAACAAATCTGAAATCGAACCAAGTAATGATAAAGCGACAAAGTCAGGTGCACCAAAATTACCAGAATTTGAAATAAAAGATTATTCAAAAATCCCTCAACGAACACACAAATATCCTGCATCTGAACGTGCAAAAAAAATTGTTCGAGATTCTATGGCTATTGACAGCCTTTTTTCCGGTCTTTGGCCCTCTCAATGGTCTTCACCTGAAGCACCAGAATTCCATGATGAAATGGACAAGTGCAAAGCCGCTGGATTCAAGGTACTAGCAGCATGTCCTTCCGCAGACTCGTTAGATGCCTCGGTTGAAGGCATTATGAAAGGCGCTCAGTTCTACCTAAGCAAAATGAAAGAACGCCCAGACGACTATATGATGATCCGCACTACCAAAGATATTGATGAAGCGGTAAAACAAAACAAATTGGGTATTTACTTCACTCACCAAGGTACTCAAATATTTGGTGGTGATGTTGATCGCGTAGGACTATGGCGTGAGATGGGCTATGGTTACTGTTTATTGGCATATAATCAACGTAATGATGTGGGTGATGGCTGCTTCGAAATTGAGAACCGTGGTCTAACTGAATATGGAAAAAAACTTGTCGACGCTTATAACCGATACGGTATGCCTGTTGATGTAAGCCATACTGGCGAACGAACCTCCTTAGATGCGATTGAACGCAGTAGCCAACCTGTCATTTCTTCGCATTCAGGTGCGAAAGCCATTGCCGATTATCAGAGAAGCCTTTCTGACGTTGTGATTAAAGGTGTTGCGGCAACCGGTGGGGTTTGCTCAATAAATATGGTGGCTGCCTTTATGGATACATCTAACCCAGATATATTGACGACTGAACAATTATTTCGACATATTGATTATATGGTCAACTTAGTCGGTATAGACCACGTTGGCTTCGGTTCAGACTATATCCCGAACATCAATTTTACAGCGTCTATTATTCAAACACCAATGGGGCAGAACGTATTCCCTGATGGTGGCTATAGTGCCGCTGTAGGAGCAAAAGGGTTTCCTACCCCAGCACCATATCAAATTGTTGCAGCTCTAATTGATACCATGCTTGAAAATGGATACTCAGAAGAAGACTGCAGCAAGTTCTTAGGTGGCAACATGTACCGAGTATTTGATCAAGTCTGGGTATAAGAAGTTTATTAAATTTACTCAATAATTAGCACTTCTAACATCTCGTTTAGAAGTGCTTTTTTAATCGCTTCGAATGAGACTGCAGTTTATGACTGCTCCTAACTTGTTATTGTCCAATTTCGTGCTAATAGGTACCAGAATCTTCCGTGATTGTTAAGTTCGATGAAGGGATAAAACCTTCAAATCAATCTAAGTATGTTTTGAAAATGTGATTAAAAAGGCTGAATCAATAAACTGATCAGCCTCTATCGATTTATTCCATTAAAGGTAACGACTTCTCAAATGATCTTTGAAGTATTGCGCATTCAAGGTTTCACCTGTTGCACCTTTCACCAAATCATCAGTAGTAAGCAGGCTGCCTTTGCTCCAAATGTTCGATTCTAACCAATTGAAGATAGGGGATAGGTCACCGCTTTCAATCACTGAGTTCACATCCACTGTTTTCTTCATTGAAGCCATGAACTGAGCCGCGTACATCGCACCTAATTTGTAAGGTGGGAAGTAACCGAATGCGCCGTCCGTCCAGTGGAGAATGTGACCTGCATTTTAAGGTAGTTGCGGCTGTCCAAATTCTTGCTAACGGGGCGACTTAACTCACAAAGTACGAAAAGTGGGGGCAGAGTACAGTTCTTGACTCAAACGAATTCGCTAGTTTTTGCTCTGTAAATCGCACTGAAAGAGTCACACACATACAAGGTAGTATGAGCATAGCCTTGAACAAGCCCAAAATCCTCGCTGAGAGCGTTTGAGGAGGTCTGAGGGTTGTTTTTGGTAGCTAATTTACCCATTTACCATAATAAGAATGATGAACTCCGACTTTAATTGCATGAAACGAGAGCTATCTATTTAGTTTCACTGCTGCGACAATCTTAATTTCTTACTAAACTGGAATTAGTATTGAACTAATAAAAAAGGAATAGTTATGCGAATTGTTTTTTTTGTTTTTGCTCTTTTTTTTTCTTCCCTTTCATTTGGAGGTTTTAAACCAATTCACGATAAAGCCTTAGAAGAAAAAGCACTCGATGCATTAGAAGTTCACTTAGTAGCTGAAGGTTTGATAAGAGATGATGCTGAGCTAGCTCTCGCGTATGAGGAGGGAGGGAAGAGTATTTTTTTCTTTCGAGTAAGAGTGCATGAAGGTGGGGATGAGTTATATAGGGTTTTTTGCTCAAAGGCTAGGTGCCGTTTTAGTTATAACTGACAATTGAAGTTGTAGTGGTCTAATGATCCCTGACAATCGGTGTTTTTCAAGGTAGTTGTCATCATTTGCTTACTTATTAAGCAGCTTCTC